>DASVBM010000288.1:0-3841 GCA_036375835.1 Chitinophagaceae bacterium
GATACGTAAATGCACTGAAAGCAATGACGAAGGCAGGGGATCGGCGCATATGGCGAATTGCCTTAATTTCGCCTTAGCTGTTAAGAAATACGGCAAATTTTATCATTTTTCTTTTGGTTTTTCATGTCATTTCCCGACCTTTGCCGTCCCGAAAAATCGGGTAAAACAATTCAATCATGGCTAGAGTTTGTCAGGTAACAGGAAGAAAACCAATCGGTGGCCACACTGTTTCGCACTCCAACATCAAGACCAAGCGTCGTTTCTTACCGAATTTGCAGACCAAGCGGTTCTTCTTTGCTGAGGAAGATCGTTGGGTTACCCTGAAGCTCACCGCAGATTCTATCAGGACCATCAACAAGAAGGGCCTGTCAACGGTGATCAAGGAAATGAGAGCGGAAGGAGTGAAAATCTAATTCATCAACTAATTAATAAATCGTTTACACGATGGCAAAGAAAGGAAACAGGGTGCAGGTGATCCTCGAGTGTACCGAGCAGAAAAACACGAGTGTTCCGGGTACCAGCCGTTATATCACGGTGAAGAACAAGAAAAATACTCCTGAGCGTATCGAGCTGAAGAAGTATAACCCGAACCTGAAAAAAGTTACCGTACACAAAGAGATCAAGTAAGCTTCCCACGGAGCAGGCAATTACTACATTAGCAAATTGATATAACATGGCAAAAGCAGCAAAAACGGCGATCAAGACCAAAGACCAGAAGGCAGCCGCAGAAGCGAAGAACTGGAGCAAGGTGATCAAGGCTGTCCGCAGCCCGAAAACCGGTGCATATACCTTTAAAGAGGCGATCGTACACAAAGACAAGGTGAAGGATTTCCTGGCTGGTAAATAACCGATGCCGGATTACCATATTAAAAGCTGTCACCTCCGCGATGACGGCTTTTTGTATTTTCAACCCGGCTGAACAGCATCAACGAACGCCTGTTGCGTCGCACACTTGTGCTGAAGGAATTCTATTCAGCAACAGCCACAAGACCTGCATTTTGAAGGGCTGATTCCGGTACCGGTTTGCTGGGCCCAATCGGTTATTTTTGCCCAACTGTCGCGGTTGACCACGGGCGGCCAGACATTAATCGCTGAATTTTAATTTATACAAATGGGATTTTTTGGAAATCTGTTCGGTAAAAAAGAAAAGGAAAGTTTAGACCAGGGACTGGAAAAAACCAAGGAGAACTTTTTTTCGAAGATAACGAAAGCCATTGCCGGAAAAAGTACGGTTGACGAAGCCGTACTGGACGACCTTGAAGAGGCGCTCGTCAGCGCCGACGTGGGTATCGATACCACCATCGAGATCATCAGGCGGATCGAAGATCGGGTTGCCCGGGATAAATACGTGAACACCGCTGATCTCAACCAGATATTGCAGGAAGAGATAGAAAATATCCTTGTAGACGCGCCCGACCAGGGATTCAGGAATTTCGAAACCCCTCCCGGTAAAAAACCCTACGTGATTCTTGTTGTTGGCGTAAACGGGGTGGGAAAGACCACTACCATAGGCAAGCTGGCCTATAATTATAAACGGGCGGGAAAAAGCGTGATCCTCGGTGCCGCCGATACTTTCCGGGCAGCAGCGGTGGACCAGCTCACCATCTGGAGCGAACGGGTAGACGTGCCGATCATAAAGCAGCCTATGGGATCCGACCCGGGCGCGGTTGCCTTCGACACCGCACAAAGCGCGGTGGCCCGCAATGCAGATGTGGCCATAATCGATACGGCAGGCAGGCTGCATAACAAGGCCCATCTGATGGATGAGCTGAGTAAGATCAAGCGGGTGGTTCAGAAAGTAATCCCGGATGCACCGCACGAGGTTGTGCTTGTGCTCGACGGCTCTACCGGTCAGAACGCGGTGGAACAGGCTAAACATTTTACTGCAGCAACCGATGTAACTACCTTGGCCATCACAAAGTTAGATGGAACGGCTAAGGGTGGGGTGGTGCTTGCCATCGCTTCGCAGTTCAAAATACCGGTAAAGTATATCGGTGTGGGCGAAAAGATGGAAGACCTGCTGATCTTCGATCGTCACGAGTTCGTGGATAGCCTGTTTAACCTGGAAAAGCGCGATTAATGGCGATTACTGGTATCAGAAAGTGTAACGTACTGCAAAACCGCCCCATCCGCTTTCGAAATAGTTGTATCCAACGAAGTTGAATGAAGGCTGCCAGTCGAGGCTGAGGTTGAGCGGTGCTCCTCCAATTTTATAATCAAGCCCCAGAACTCCATCAATACCAATGCCTACGCCTGCGTCACGATTAGGATATGCTTTTTTCCATTCATTGTTCCAGAACTGGATATGCGCACCAGGTCCCACGTACCATTTCAGGCCCGGCGCCCCATTGATGTCGCCGTGAATCTCGTAAAGCCCGGTAAACCGGAATCCATGTGTCCAGAAATAACCGAGGCCTTCCAGCGCGCGGTTTGGCTGGGTAAAGTGTTTAAGGGTGATGGCACCGGGATAAAACTTTACACCCAGCGCGGTCTGGTAACTATGCGAAGTATTCTGGGCCAGCGTTGGTGAAGCGGAGAGTGCAGTGATCAGCAGGAAGAACAGGATTTTTTTTGGCATAAGTCAATAGCTTTGACCAGGTTAACTGACAAAATCGTGCCAATCTGATTATATATGCCTCATTTAGAACGTATAACGCACCGCGACCCCTCCCCATGCAGGTTGCGCGCCGCCGTTCCCGTTAAGACTGATCGAAGGCTGCCAGTCTGCGCTGATGTTTAGCGGCAGCGTCTCAAATTTATAATCCAGCCCCAGCACACCATCGATCCCCACGTCAACAATCTTACTGGAAGACTTCTGCTCCGGGTTGCTGTAAAACCCAGCGTGTACACCGGGACCGGTATACCAGCTCAGGCCATTGGCTTTGGTGAATGGGAAATGAAACTCGTACAGGCCGGCGAGCCGCAGAGACCCGGTTCGGTACAAAGCCTGTAATTCGGCTGCCGCCCGGGGAGATACGAAAGCTTTGTAGCTGATTCCGGTGCCGACCGGAAATTTAACGCCCACCGCTCTGCGATAGGGTTGTGCCGTAGCTGCAAGGACCAGCAGGAATGCAGCAACTGCGAGCAGGATTTTCATGGTCTTTCATTTACGGGTGATGAACTTCGAACGCAAGTTTGCAGCCGCTTTGTATCAATCGCTTGTTAAATATGGTCCCGCGCGCCTTGCTCAACTGTTGACGAAAAATTAAACTTGGGCGCTTCCGGAGACGGGAACATGGTTTATCATTTTCAACCTCGGGCAATTACTACCTTTGCCCGCTCATGAAAGTCAGGTCAATCAGGAAAGACAAGGTCAACATCATCACCCTCGGATGCAGCAAAAATCTGGTGGATAGTGAAGTGCTCAGCGGGCAGCTGCACGCGAATGAAATCGAGGTGGTTCATGAAAGTGCAAAACGCGACCACAATATCGTTGTGGTGAACACCTGCGGCTTTATAGACAAGGCCAGGGAAGAAAGCATCAACACGATCCTTGAACAGGTAGCGCTGAAGCAAAAAGGAAGGCTGGATAAGGTTTACGTTACAGGCTGTCTCAGCCAGCGGTACCGCGACGAACTGGAACAGGAGATACCGGAGGTGGATGCCTGGTTCGGAACATTTGAACTTCCGCTGATGCTGAAACAGTTTGAAGCGGATTACAAGGCAGAACTGCTGGGCGAACGGATGCTGTCGACCCCGAAACACTACGCTTACCTGAAAATATCAGAGGGCTGTAACCGTACCTGCGGCTTCTGTGCGATACCCCTGATGCGTGGAAAGCACGTGAGCCGTTCCGTGGAAGACCTGGTTTCGGAGGCTGAAGGGCTGGTTAAGAAAGGGG
>DASVBM010000282.1:0-5733 GCA_036375835.1 Chitinophagaceae bacterium
GGTCTGCAAAGTAACATGATCGTTTCACCCGCATGTATGGTCGGTGCTGATATAAGCTATGGATATTTTAACGGGTCAATAGACGAGGTAAGAATATGGTCTGTGGCATTGCCTTCCGCTACCATATCACAATGGTTTAATAAGCCGGCAACCACACAACATCCGAACCGGCCGGCGCTCCTCCGGTACTGGAATTTCGATGACATCTCCGGCTCAACAGTTAATGATGCTTCCGGCAACAATAATACCGGTACAATCAACAATGCTCCTCAGGTTATTGCTTCTGCTGTACCATTAACCTGTGCTGCGGCGGCATTGAATTTCGACGGGATAAATGATTATGTCAGTATTTCTAATCCTTTTACAGCCTTTAATAAAGAGATCACCGTTGAATGGTCGGTGAATCTTGATCCTGTTTCGCAAACTACCGGCGTTGGTATAGGTCAGTCGCTTCCCGGCATCGATGATCCGTATACCGGCATACCATCGATGGTTTGGTTGATGCATCATTACCAGGGCAGTTTTGAGTTTTACATCAGTGATAACGGTACCTGGAAGAAAGCTTCGGCTTCTGTGCCGGCGGGATGGCACCGCTTCGTAGGTGTAGCGAATGCCACCTCTATTAAGATTTATATGGACGGGAACCTCATCCAGACAAACCCGTCGGGTGTAAACGGTTCCATCCTGAACATACCTAACTCGGTTATCCATTTCGGTAAAGACGTAAGGTATAACAGTGGAAGGTTTATGAAGGGCAGCATTGATGAGGTGAGAATATGGAACAGGGCTTTATGCCAGGGTGAAATTCAGAATAACAACAGTTGTGAACTTCCCGGCCCTCAACCTGGTTTACAGGGATATTACAGGTTTAACGAGGGTTTGGTTAATGCAGACAATAGTTCAATAATAACATTGCCCGATCTCAGTGGCAATAACCGTCACGGTACGCTGAACAATTTTGCGTTGAATGGAGCTACTTCCAACTGGGTAGCAGGAACCATTACCGGAACCTGCGCAGCGTTTAATTCCCCTGCAGCAACTATTTCCCCAAGCGGGCCTACAACATTCTGCCAGGGAGGCAGTGTAACGCTAACTGCAAGCAGTGGTGCAGCTTATTTGTGGAGTACAGGAGCAACCACCCAGTCTATCATCGTATCCACTGCCGGTAGCTATACTGTAACAGTAACGCAGGCAAACGGATGTTCGGGTACCTCATCACCAACCGTTGTAGCTTATACAACAGGCACGAATACCGACGGTGACAGCATGCCGGACGTTTGCGACCCCGACGATGATAACGACGGTGTGCCGGATGCCAATGACTGTGAACCTTTGAATCCTGCTGTCGGTGCCGCAAAAACCTGGTACAGGGATGCCGATGGGGACAGCTATGGCAATCCAGCCAGCCCCGTTGTACAGTGTACACAGCCTGCAGGATTCGCGGCGAATAATACCGATTGCGATGATACCAAGCCAACGGTGAATCCCGCAGCCGCTGAGATCTGCGGTAACGGCATAGACGATAACTGCAATGGCACCACCGACGAGGGTTGTGTCTTCGCGAACGCCCTTCATTTTGACGGTGCAAATGATTATGTAAGTGTTCCTGCAGGGCTGCCTGCTCCGCTCGGCGACTTTACGGTTGAAGGTTGGATCAAACCTTCCACAACAGGTGGGGTGTTCAGGAGTATTCTTAATTGGGACAACTGGACCACCGGCGCGCTTCACCTGCAGATATACCCCGATGGCCGGCTTGAATTTGCACTCAACGGGGTCGGTAATTATTATTCTCCTTCACCGGTTCCGGTAAATGCCTGGACCCACTTCGCGGTAGTCTATTCAACCACGAATGATGTGATTCGGATGTATATAAACGGTTCACAGGTAGTCTCAGTTCCATATTATGGTTCCCTGGCACTTTCAGGCAATCAGCCGTTCAGGATCGGTTCCTGGACCAATGACCGGTATTACGCCGGTATGATTGATGAACTGAGGATCTGGAACTATGAAAGGTCCCAGGCACAGATACAGAACTTCATGTTTTGCGATGTGCCGCAACAAAGCGGTTTGCTCCGGTATTTCCGGTTCAATGAGGGCGTGGCGTCGGGAAACAACACTGCACTCTACAGCGCATACGATTACAGCGGCAGCCAGACCTGTGCCCCGCTCATGAATTTCGCGAAAACGGGCACTTCGTCCAATTATGTAACCGGTAATGTTACCAGTTGCGTAACCATACCGGTTCCGGTACCGCCCGCAGAAATATGTGGGAATGGACAGGACGACGACTGCGACGGCCTGATAGATGAAAACTGCGCACCCGCAACAGGACTTGATTTCGATGGTATTAATGATTACGTGCAAAGCGCAGCTAATATTCCCATCACCGGTAATGCCGCAAGAACGATAGAGCTGTGGGTCAACTTTAAAAGTTTGCCAGCAAACGGAAATATCAATGCGCTGGTGAACTGGGGAACGTCGCCTGCAGCCAATTCTTCTATTACAGCTTTAGGCGTGGTCAATAACCGATTCGGATTTTTCGGTAATAATAACGACGTAACCGGAAGTACAGTCATCCAGACGGGTCAATGGTACCACCTGGCGATGACCTATGACGGTAACGTGATGCTGTTATACGTGAACGGTGTGCCGGATGCGACGAAAACCTTCACAACTCCGCTTGCCTCCACTTCTTCACCATTGCGGATAGGCAAATACGATCTTACCGGAGCCTGGAATACATACACTTCCATGATCGTTGATGAGGTGAGGGTATGGGACAGGGCGTTCTGCCAGGGCCTCATCATGCACAATATGAGTTGTGAGGTTGCCGGTAATCACCAGGGCCTTGTTGCTTATTACAGGATGAACCAGGGATTTGTAAATGGCGATAACACGTCTATAGCCACTGTTACCGATGCAGGTCCGAATGCTAACAATGGCACATTGTATAATTTCGCGAAAACAGGCGCAACGTCAAACTGGACAACCGGAACAGTATCCGGCGTATGTTCGCAGTTCGCATTCCCAACTGTTTCCGTCACCGCAAGCGGTCCAACAACATTCTGTCCCGGCGGCAGCGTGGTATTCACCGCAACCGGTGGTACTTCATATAAATGGAGCACGGGTGCCAGCACTGCCTCTATCACAGTTACGCAACCAGGAACATACAGCGTTTCTTCAGTTGTGGATGGTTGTACCTCACAGCCCCAATCCGTAACGGTAAGCTATACCACCGGCACCGACACAGATGGAGACGGAATACCGGATGCCTGCGATGCAGACGATGATAATGACGGTATCACCGATGTAGCGGAATGCAACAGTTCCAATTTCTATTGGTCGAATCCGCCAGCAGAAAGCGGAAATACGGCAACAGGCGTGATCAACGGTATAAATTATACTTATACTTCGTCTCAAACTGTATTGACATCGCCTTCGGTATACGCGCATAGTACTTTCCCGGTCCAGTATAATATTCCGAATATCAAGTGCATCAGGAATATCTATTCCAGCAGCAATACACTCACTTTCTCCAGCCCGATCTCAAACCCCGTGCTTGTATTTGCTTCTATCGGTCAGGGCGGCGTGCCCGTGCCAATAGAGTTCAGCGCACCGATAGACATTCTTTGGTCAACGAATGTTGTAAAGAATAGCGCAACGAGGATGACGGGCACCGAGGGTTATGCCGTTGTTCGGCTGAACGGAATATTTTCCAGCATCAGCTTCGATTATCTCGCCACAGAAAACTGGGTAAACTTCCTGTTCGGTGCAGATTTCCAAAGCTGCGGTGATACTGACAATGATGGAACTTTAGACTACCTGGATACAGACAGCGACAACGATGGATGTCCCGATGCAATTGAAGGCAGCCTGAGTCCGTCTTTGTCTCAAACATTAAACGGCAGGCTCACTGGCGGTATAGACGCCGCCGGCATTCCTCTTATTGTTAATGGCGGACAGGGGATCGGAACAAGTAAAAACGCAAATGTCAGTTGTTTCTGCCAGCCTGAGCTGGACGAGACAGCTCCGCAGATTACCTGCCCCGGAAATACCACAATACCTGCTTGCGAGGGGGTAGTTCCGAACTTTACAACAAGCGCAGTGGTATCTGATAACAGCTGCTCGGTTTCGTCAGTTACAGTTACCCAATCTCCGGCTCCGGGAACCGCAATTGCTCCGGGGACCACGGTATCGGTTACGCTAACGGCTACTGACGCCGGCGGCAACTCCACAAGCTGTTCATTCAACGTTACAAGGCCAAACGTAACACCTGTTGCCAATAATGACGCAACTACGTTATGTGCAGGAACCAGCGTCACCTTCAATGTCCTTGGCAACGACAGCCATCCCCAGGGGGCCGCGCTTACGGTAAATGATTTTACGCTGCCTGCAAATGGAACCCTGGTGAAAAACCCGGATAACACCTTTACCTATACAGCTCCGGCTAATGCATCAGGACCAGTAACATTTACATATACCATCAAGGCTAATGATGGAACCCAGGCTTTTGCCGGGAACGGGCATTATTACGAATGGGTGCCTGCTCCTTCGATCACCTGGACGAATGCCAGGCTGGCCGCCAGCCAGAGAACGTTCAATGGCCTGCAGGGATATCTCGTTACCATTACTTCAGCTGCCGAGATGAGCTTCATCGCTACGAAGTTGCAGGGATCAGGATGGCTTGGCGCGAGTGATCTTGCTTACGAGGGAACATGGAGATGGGTGACTGGTCCGGAAGGACTGGAGAATGGAGGCCTGGGCAGACACTTCTCAAATCAATTCAAGGGCGGCGGCAACTGTTCCGCAGCGCAGGCACCCGGTATCAATGGCAACTATGCAAACTGGTCTGCCGGTGAACCGAACGACTGTGGAGCCTACCTCAACCAGTACTCGCCAACAGATCCCAATCGGGGCGGGGAACACTGGGCGCACTTTACAGGTCTTGCCGGATTCTGGAATGATTTTCCGAATAACGCCGGCGGTAATATACAGGGTTATGTAACGGAGTATGGTGGTTTGGAGGCCTGCATACCGCAACTCACTGCAACCGCCACCGTTACGATAAACGTTAATCCGAAACCTGTGATTACTGTTTCCGGAAATAATACAATCTGCGCGGGTGCATCCACAACGCTGAATGCTGCCGGGGCCAGTACCTATACCTGGTCTCCCGCAACCGGTCTGTCATCAACAACCGGTGCAACGGTCACCGCTTCCCCCGCAGCGACAACAACCTATACGGTTACCGGAACAGACGCAAATCTTTGTGTGAATTCTTCAGCTGTAACCGTGTTGGTGAATACTACACCGGTCATTGTCTGTCCGGCAAACGTGTCGGTAAGGGCGGCTGCAGGTCAGTGCGGGGCTAATGTCAGTTTTGGTAATGCATCGGCAACAGGAACCCCAGCTCCGGTAGTTACATACTCCCATGCATCCGGAAGCTATTTTAATGTAGGGACAACAACAGTAACTGTTACCGCGGTCAATGACTGCGGAACGGCATCATGCACATTTACCGTTACAGTAACAGATGATCAGCCGCCTGCGATCACTTGTCCTTCCGATATCAGTGTTATCGCAACCAGTGCAAACGGTGCAGTGGTGAATTATACGGCACCTGTGGGTACCGATAATTGCGGTGGCGCAACCACTACATTGGAATCGGGCTATGCCAGCGGATCTACTTTCCCGCTGGGCACAACGCCGGTAAAATATAAAGTGACCGATGCC
>DASVBM010000071.1:0-2235 GCA_036375835.1 Chitinophagaceae bacterium
CGTAGATCGATCCTGCTTTACGTTCTGCTTTTACGGTACCTGTTGCAAAATGCAGCGGCAGGGTAGAAGCGATGATCAGCGCCCGGGAATGCGAGACCACTTCAATTGATACACCGGGCGGCAGTTTCGGATGCGACCGGACGATCTTCTGCGCGAACACTGGTGGTGCAAACAATAGCAATGCAAGGACTACAGGAAAACGCAGGCTTGTCTTTCTCTCCATAGGTGGCTTCTAAAGTAAGTTTTTTGGTCCTTCCGGTTTCATATTATAAAAATGTATCTATGGAATAGAGGCAGCATCAATTGACCACCTCCTTATGGTATTTATTTAGCCGATTGGGGTATCAACAAATCGGCACAACTTGATTAAATTGTTATTGTTAACCTTTCGTTTAATTTTTAAATCAAAAATGCACAATGAAGAAATTCTTTTTGTCAGCTTCGCTCCTCACCGCCGCTGTTGTAGTGGTGGTTTCCTGCTCTAAGACAAAAGATGTAACTCCGGCCGATGAAATTTCCGCCGATGTGAAGGCGAAAGTTCAGGCACTGGGTTTTGGCCTCGGAACGCTTGAGAAACATGAAGACGGGTACCAGGTTGAAGGGGACATCATCCTTACGGAAGAGTTCCTGAACCGGGGAATTCCAGCCGGTACGATTCTCCGTGCGGGTAATGAAGAACAGTACCGCACTACCAACCTGGTTAATGCAGGTACGGGAAGGGTGATCACGCTGAGCGTGGATCCCAAACTGGGCAGTACTTATGTATCCGCCTGCGACGAAGTGGTAAGGCGTTATAATGCGGAAGGTCTTCGTCTTACATTCCAGCGCGTGAGCTCTAACGGTAATATCGTTTTTGTGAACGCTGGTGGTAACTTCCTTGCTTCTGCAGGTTTCCCTACGTCGAGCGGCAATCCTTACAACCAGGTTAAAGTGAATTCCCGGCAGTTGAACGGCCAGCCACTGAACACCATCGCATCTGTGCTTGCGCATGAAGTAGGTCACTGCATCGGTTTCCGTCATACCGATTATATGGACCGTTCTTACAGCTGTGGCGGGGCTTATTCAAATGAAGGCGCTTCTTCTGTTGGCGCAATTCTCATCCCGGGTACACCATCAGGTCCTGATGCGAATTCGTGGATGCTGGCTTGTATCGGAAGCGGTATGAACCGTCCGTTCAATACCAACGACAAGACCGCGCTGGCTTATCTCTACAAATAAAACCAGGCTGAACCATAATAAAAGCCACTCCTGGTGAGTGGCTTTTTTATTGGGTAATAAAAAGGCGGTGACATATGGTTGTTTTTTCTAATATTAGTATTACATTCACGGCATTCGTCACACTAAAAAATGCAACACATGAGAAAACTATTATTCACCGGATCGCTGGGCATTGCCGCAGTGGTTTTGATGGTTGGGTGCTCAAAGCAGAAAGACCTGGAGCCTTCTATACCCAATGATGTGAAAGCGAAAGTGCAGGCACTTGGTTTCGGCACCAGCTCGCTGCAAACCCACGAGGACGGGTATATGGTGGAAGGGGATATTGTGTTAACGGAAGAAATGCTGAACAGCACACCAGCTTCCCTGTTATTGCGTGTAGGGAATGAAGAACAGTATCGCACCACCAATCTTGTAAATGCGGGTACGGGCAGGGTGATCAAGGTGAGCATCTCAAACAGGCTGCCGGCCTCATATGTGCCTGCACTGGATGAGGCGCTGGGGCGGTATAATGCAGAGGGGCTGCGCATCACCTTTGTGCGCGTATCGTCAGGAGCTGACATCAACGTGGTGCAGGGCAACGGCAACTATCTTGCTTCCGCCGGTTTCCCTACGTCTACCGGGAATCCGTATGGCCAGGTTAAAGTGAACTCCCGGGCAATCGGTACACAGCCGCAGTCCACAGTAGCTACTATACTCGCGCATGAACTGGGTCATTGTGTCGGTTTCCGGCACACGGACTATATGGACCGTTCTTACAGCTGTGGCGGTTCACCTACCAACGAGGGGGCTTCCACTGTAGGCGCGATACACATACCGGGAACACCTACCGGACCTGATGCAAATTCCTGGATGCTGTCGTGCATAGGCTCGGGCCAGAATCGCCCGTTCAACGCGAACGACAAAACAGCGCTGGCTTACCTGTACAAGTAACTGCCGGAAGTCTGATATTTTCCGGCTCCGGTCTTTTAATGGTAGTGGAAAGTCTGATTGCATTCACCAGGAAGCGGCGGGTGGATT
>DASVBM010000303.1:0-9409 GCA_036375835.1 Chitinophagaceae bacterium
GCCCTGCAGCATCGCGTTCCGGATGGCGATGTTTAAAGCGGGTTCACTCACATCGAAAGCCCGTACCGTATCCTTTGGAAGTGCCTTTGCCAGCGCAATGGCGATGCATCCCGAACCGGTGCCCACATCCAGTATGCGTAACCCCGCTTTGCCGCGGTTTTCTTCGATGATCCAGTCCACCAGTTCTTCTGTTTCAGGGCGGGGTATCAACACATTTTCATCAACATAGAGTTTCATTCCCGCAAACCAGGCTTCGTTCAACACGTACTGGAGGGGCTTTCCCGTTTCCAGTTCCGAGGTAATGGCAGAGAGTGTTTCCTGCTGTGCCACCGGAACGGGCGCATCCCGGTCCATCAACCGGTCCACGCGTTTCTGACCGGTAACGTATTCCATCACCCATTCGGAAATGTTCCTCGCTTCCTGCAACTCATACCGTTTACCGAGTCTTGCAACCAGTGACTGGTACGCCTCCTGCACTGTCATGCTGCAATGATAAGATTTGTTTGAAGTAAATTCGCGGCAATTCAACAGCGATATACCCGGTGACTTCAGATGAAATATACATGCAACGCTGCCTCCAGCTGGCGAAGCTGGGTTCGGGAAGCGTTGCGCCCAACCCGATGGTCGGCGCGGTGCTGGTATACCAGGACAGGATCATTGGTGAAGGCTATCACCGGCATTATGGCGGTCCACATGCCGAAGTCAACTGCCTCGCCAGCGTAGAGCCTGAAGACCGCGTCCATATCTCCGCATCAACACTATATGTTTCGCTGGAGCCCTGCGCGCATTTCGGTAAAACCCCGCCATGCACCGATCTTGTGATTTCCAGCAGGATCCCGAAGGTAGTGATCGGGATGCGCGATCCTTTCGAAAAGGTAGCCGGTAGGGGCATCGGGCAACTGCGGGAAGCTGGTATAGACGTTCAGGTGAACGTGCTGGAAGAACAATGCAGCGAACTCAATAAAAGATTTCTTTGCTTCCATAACCGCAAACGTCCATACGTTATCCTGAAATGGGCACAGACCGCGGATGGTTTTATCAGCGGAGACTCAGAAGAGCGCCTGCTGATCAGTAATGAATACACCAACCGGTACGTGCATAAATGGCGCAGTGAAGAGGCGGCGATACTTGTAGGCGCTACTACCGCTTTGAAAGACAATCCTTCGCTGGATGTGAGGTTTTGGAAAGGAAGGAACCCCATCCGGATGGTAGTTGACCCGCAGCTGCGGCTTCCTTCAACATTGAATCTCTTCAACGGCAGGCAGCGAACGATTGTGTTCAGCCACCGGTTTAAACCGGACGGGAACATGCTTGAGTATTTCCAGCTGAACCCCGAACAGGATTTTATCGACCAGTTTCTGGGAGCCTGTTTCCGGCTCAACGTTCAAAGCGTGATAGTTGAAGGCGGCGCCCGCCTGCTGCAATCGTTCGTGGATGCAGGGAAATGGGATGAAGCGCGCGTGATCACCAATCTTTCGCTGCACGGGCATAGAGGGCTGGCAGCACCGGTACTTCAGCATGAAAGATTGTTGAAAACTGAAGCGCTGCTTACCGACACGATCCATTACTTTGCAGCCGATGTCAACCCCCGCTGAATTTTACTTCACCATTGATAAAGTGTCGTTCGCAGAATTTAAGGACAGGGGCAGCAGGTTCCTGGCTTTCGCATGGCCGGTCAGCTCGCCCGATCAGTTCAAAGCAGTGCTGCAGGGCCTGAAGAAAGATCACCCGAAAGCGGTTCATCATTGTTTTGCATATCGCATCGGCACCGATGGTAATACGTTCAGGGTGAGCGACGATGGCGAACCTTCGGGTTCTGCCGGCAGGCCTATCCTCGGTCAGATCGACAGTAAGGGTCTCACAGATGTCGCGGTGGTAGTAGTTCGTTATTTCGGCGGCACATTGCTGGGAGTACCGGGACTGATCAATGCCTACAAAACAGCTACCTCGATGGCGCTGCAACTGACCCCGATCGTACAAAAACCGGTGCTCGTCAATTATCATCTTCAGTTCGATTATACCCGGTTGAATGACGTGATGGTGATACTCCGCCAGTACAACTGCTCTATCACCAAACAGGAACAGCAATTATTCTGCAGCATCGACGTGGGCATTCCGGTCTCCCGCATATCGGAAGTTGAATACAAACTGAAAGACCTGCATACTGTCGACTTCAAACGAATGGGCTAAGCCCTTCCCGTGAGCCGGTAGATACAAAGTCCAACGATCTCTTTCAGGAACGTGCTCCACCCTGATAATAACTGCGTAGAAGGAATAATAAAATCCTCAATATCCCTGGGATGATCGATCTGTCGGTAAGCAGCTGGAAAGAATGCCGCCTGAACCCCCGCTTTTTTGAACACTGCAGCGGCGCGCGGAACGTGTAAGGCGGATGTAACGACAATATAAGGCGGCGCCAGCTTCAGTGAGTCCAGCAGCCGTTTCGAATACACCGCATTTTCATAGGTGTTTTTCGAACGGTTTTCAACAATGATATCAGTTGCCGGAATTCCCTGGGCCAGTAGTTCATTTTTCAGGTGGTCAGCTTCGGAAAGCCGGACCTTTCTGAACAGGTAAGGCGAGCCGCCGGTGAGCAGCACTTTGTCTACCGCGCCTGAATGATACAGCTTTGTTGTCTGTATGAAACGGTCCGCTTCCGGTCCGAAAAAGTTTCTTTCGTACCGGTCGCTCATCGTCATTCCGCCCAGGAGTATGACGGCACTGTAATGTTTCCCGGCAGGAATGTCTTTCGGGCGGGGTTGCCAGGCACGGACGCAAACATTAAAAAGGAAAGGGTTGGTAAAAACAATAAACAATATTGCGGCAGTGATACGCAGTAATTTTTTCCTGCCCTGGTTTCTGATGATGAAACTCAGTCCCAGCAGGATCAGTATCCAGAATGCAGGGCTCAGTAGGAACAATAAGATTTTCGACAGTACGAAAAACATCTCTGGCTGATTTAATCAAAGCAACGCCGCGGTCTTATTTCCGGAACCGCTCGCTCACCACCAGTTCCTTCGACCCTGGTGTGTAGGTATAAAAACCTTCGCCGTTCTTCACACCCAGTTTGCCTGCCGTTACCATGTTAACGAGCAGGGGGCAGGGGGCATACTTCTGGTTGCCAAAGCCTTCGTATAAAACGTTCAGAATGCTCAGGCAAACGTCCAGCCCAATGAAATCGGCCAGCTGCAGCGGGCCCATGGGATGGGCCATTCCAAGCTTCATGATGGTGTCGATCTCTTCCACGCCGGCAATACCTTCATACAGGCTGTAGATCGCCTCATTGATCATGGGCATCAGTATTTTGTTGGCGATGAATCCCGGGTAGTCGTTCACCACGCACGGCACTTTTCCAAGTTTGCGACTGAGTTCGATGATTACGTTGCTTACTGACGGGCTGGTAGAATATCCATTGATGATCTCAACCAGTTTCATCACCGGCACCGGGTTCATGAAATGCATCCCTATTACCTGTTCAGGCCTTTTGGTAACCGCCGCGATTTTCGTGATTGAAATGGACGATGTGTTGCTTGCGAGGATACAAGAAGACGGGGCCGCGGCATCAACCTGGCGAAATATGTCGAGTTTCAGGTTTACGTTTTCGGTAGCGGCTTCCACTACCAGTTCTGCAGATTTTACTGCTTCGCTGATATCTGTAAACGTGCGGATGTTGTTTAAGGCCTGTTGCTTCTGATCTTCGGTGGCTATTCCCTTCGCTACCTGCCTGTCGAAATTCCTGCTGATGGTTTGTATTGCTTTTTCCAGCTGGGTAGCATTGACGTCTGCCAGTGAAACACTGAATCCGTTCTGTGCAAATACGTGTGCGATGCCATTACCCATCGTGCCAGCGCCTATTACAGTGATATTCTTCATTATCAATCCATTTTAAATGAGTTGCCGGGGATGCTTACTGACGAAGCAGTGCCGGTTAAACTACTAAGCATTAAAGCGTTGCAAATGTAGAATGTTCTACTCATATGCTTCGTTTTGTTTTCGGAAACAGCCGCCAGTTCAAAGCAGTTAAGGCGGCAAGGGATTTGATTTATAACTGCTTGAAATTTCCTCTGATATAAATTAATATGCGAAGAAGTTTATTAAATCCGGGACCAATACTCCTGCTGGTGGCCGCGATGATTGCGATGGCCTGCGAATCATCGGGTAAACGCCATACAGGTCCCAGCCCGGCAGACTATGACCTGAATAACCCCGAAGTCTTCAAGCTTTCAGATCGCCTGAATGAAATATCGGGGCTCGCGTATTATGCGCCGGACTCAGCCCTTTTCGCGATCGTGGATGAGGCGGGAATACTTTACAAGCTGATTCCCGCCGCGCATAAACGCAAGGTGAATGAACAGCACTGGAAGTTTGCGGGTAGCAGCGACTTTGAAGACCTGGTATTGGTTGACAGCGTGTTTTATGTGATGAAAAGCAAGGGCGACATCGTCGCATTTAAGTTCCTGACCCCGGATTCGCTGCAGGCACAGGAATATAATATACCGCTTACCGGCAAGAACGAGTTCGAGTCGATGTATTATGACGAAGCCAGCCGGCGACTCGTGCTGATCTGTAAGGACTGTGAAGCTGACGATAAAAATGTAGTGAGTACCTGGACCTTCGATCCACAGCAACATGCATTCAACGAGGGAGAGATGAGAATTGATGCTCCTTCGATACTGGGAAAACTGGACACAGACGAAAAGCGGTTCAAACCTTCAGCCGCTGCGATCAATCCTTTAACCGGCGAATTGTATATCGTGTCATCTGTAAATAAGTGCCTCGTTATTGCAGGCGGTGATGGTAAACTCAAGGAGGTTTACCCGCTTGCACCCGACCTTTTCAAGCAACCGGAGGGGATTGCCTTTACTCCTTCCGGCGATATGTTTATCTCAAATGAAGCTGCCGGCGAGGGACTGGCTAACATACTCAGGTTCAAATACAAAAAAAGGGGTCATGAAAATTAGATGTCTTACCGTTTTGCTGTTGTTGTTTTCCTTCAATGCATTTGCACAGGTCGATTCGATCCAGGCAAGGGTGGTGCTGATCGGCGACGCCGGTGCGTTCGTAAAAGAGGATCGGGTGGGCGTCCCGGGCAAACACCCCGTGATCAGTGCGGTAAAGAAGAACATCAGGCTCGATAGTAAAACGGTTGTTTTATACCTCGGGGACAACCTTTACAAAGAAGGCTTACCAGACGACCAGACACTCGGCTACCTGGATGCCAAGGCAGTGCTGGATACCCAGATCAGCGTGAACCGTGGCACGAACGCGAAGATCATTTTTATACCCGGCAACCACGACTGGAACAATGGTGGGGTTCATGGCTGGGATGCAGTGCTGAGGGAGCAACAATACATTGATCGCCTGTCTAATAACAGCGTTCGGTTTTTACCCCGGGGTGGCTGTCCCGGACCCATTGAAATACCGGTTAGTGAGGACGTAACGCTGGTGGTAATGGACTCTCAGTGGTGGCTGCACGAAAGTGATAAGCCTGGCGTTGAATCGGACTGCCCTTATAAAACAAAAGACGAAGTGCTTGTACAGCTGGAAGATATTCTTCAGAAAAACGCACATAAGCTGGTGATATTTGCCTGCCATCACCCGTTCAAGAGCTATGGCATTCACGGCGGCAACTTCAGCCTGAAACAGCACATCTTTCCTTTTACCGACCTGAGGCCAAACCTTTACATACCCCTGCCTTTAATAGGCAGTATTTATCCGATCACGCGTGGAATTTTCGGAACGATCCAGGACCTGCCTCATCCCCAGTACCAGAACATGGTAAACGAGGTGACCAGGGTTCTGAAGAACCATCCGAATGTGATACAGGTTGCCGGTCATGAACACACGTTACAACTGATCCAGGACAGCAGCAGGAATTATATCGTTAGCGGAAGTGGTTGTAAGACTTCGAGGGTGAATAAAGGTAAAAACGCGGTATTTGTTGATGAAGGACTTGGGTTCGTTACACTTGAAATATCGAAGAATAAAAATGTCGGGGTCGCTTTCTATGTTGTAGATCAGGACTCTGCCACTATCGAGAAAAAATATGAAAATAACCTGCTCAACTTCTCAGCACCACCAACAAATGAAAAAGACACGGTAACAAAGGCGACGGTAGTGGCGGTGCAGCCTTTCGAGGATTCGGTAACTGCCGCGCCAAACATGAAGTTTAACCAGGCGAGCGGTTTTAAGCGGTTTTTCCTCGGTAACAATTACCGGAAAGAATGGGCAACACCGGTAAAAATGAAAGTGCTGGACATCCGAAAGGAAAAAGGCGGGCTGACGGTGAAAAGCATCGGCGGAGGAAAGCAGACGAAAACGCTCACGCTTACGGATAAAAACGGCCGCGATTGGGTGATCCGCACGGTCAATAAAGATCCTTCCAAGGCAATCCCGGAAAACTTCCACAATTCCATTGCCGAGGACATCGCGCAGGATTTCATATCCGGTTCTTACCCCTATGCGCCCTTGATCGTACCTCCGCTGGCAGAAAAACTGAATTTGTCTGTTCCCAGGCCGGAATTGTATTACGTGCCTGATGATCCCGCACTCGGTATTTATCGGAATGTGTTCGCGAAACAGGTGGTAACGCTCGAGAAAAAAGATCCGTCCGTTGACAATACCGATACCAAGAGCAGCTTCACCGTATTCGACAAAATGATCGAAGATAACGACCACCGTGTAGACCAGCAGGCTGTACTCAGGGCAAGACTGCTCGATATACTAATAGCGGACTGGGACCGGCATCTGGACCAATGGAAGTTTGGCGTAGCCGACACCGGTAAGGGTAAACTTTATTATCCCATTCCCCGTGACCGGGACCAGGCATTTTATTATTCAGATGGGGCGGTGCTGAAATATATCGCCGGTTCGATGCTTCCCTTCCTGAAAGGATTTCGAAAAGACATCCCGAAGATCAACTGGTTGAACTGGCCGGCGCGTGACTTCGATCGGCTGTTTCTGAATGATCTTGACTGGAATGACTGGCAGACAATCATCCGCGGGTTCCAGGCCGCGCTGACGGATGATGTGTTGCAGGAGGCGATTTCAAAATTACCGGCTGAGGTACGGGGCATTTCCGGTCCTGCTTTTTTTGAAAAGCTGAAAAGCAGGAGAGACCTTATGATGAACCGCGCCAATGATTACTACGATTTCATTTCCGACCAGGTGAATGTACTTGGCAGCAATCAGGATGAATATTTCAGGGTCACCGCAGCCGGCAGGGGTTTCAGGGTACAGGTGTTCAAACGGACTGAAAAAACCGATTCAGCATCCAGGATGTACGATCGTGTGTTTACTCCTGATGAAACCGACGAGGTACACCTCTATGGTTTTAATGGCAGCGATATTTTCGATGTAGACCCGCAGGTTCATTCAAGGGTGAGGCTGCGTATTATCGGCGGCAAGGGCACCGATACGTTCAATATCCGGGGCAATGTTCGGAATTATATTTACGATGTATCTGTTGATTCAAATTACATCGAACACCGCAGCCGGTCGAAGATTTTTATCGACGAAGACCCGCTGAGAAATTATTATACGATAAAGGGTTTCGAATATAATATCAACCGGCTCCCCACCATCAACCTCGCATATAATGTGGAAGACCGCCTGATGGTGGGCCTGGGTTTCAGCAGGAAGACCTATGGTTTCCGGAAAGATCCCTATGCCACATACCAGCGGTTAACCACCTTATACGCGGTAAACCGGAATGCCTACCAGGTACATTATTCCGGTGAGTTTAACCAGCTGATAGGGCTGAACGATATTGTAGTTGACGCACGCATTACTGAGCCGGTGCTTAATAATTTCTTTGGACTGGGTAATGCAACAAAGTCAGTGAATGATCGCGATTATTACCGCGTAAGACATAGCTATGTGTCAGCCGACCTTTTACTGCGCAAGCGAATGAATGCAGTGCTGAGCTTCACGATCGGCCCCGCTTTTTACAACTACTGGAATCACCCGGAAGAGAACAAAGGCCGGATACTGGAGAAACCGGCACTCATCGGGCTTGATTCCGCCAGCGTATATACCACGAAAACTTACCTGGGTGGAAAAGCGGGCATGTTGATCGATTTCATCGACAACGCATTTCTGCCGACGCGTGGAATCTACTGGACTACCGAGCTGACTTCATATGCTGGATTAAACAGGAATGCCGGTCCGCTTACCCGGTTCAGAACAGATATGACGGTTTACGGCAGCCTCAGTATACCGGCAAAAGCAACCGCCATACTTAAGGCTGGTGGTGGACACATCTTCAACAGGAATTTTGAATACTTCCAGGCACTGAGCCTTGGGCAGAATAATTTTCTCCGGGGCTTCCGTAAGGATCGGTTTGCCGGAAGAGGACTTGCATACGGCAGCCTGGAGCTGCGGCTCAGACTGATGCGGTCTAAATCCTACCTTTTTCCCGGTGATATGGGGCTGATTGGTTTTGCCGAAGCCGGAAGGGTATGGATGCCTCATGAACACTCGCGCAGCTGGCATAGCTCGTATGGAGCCGGCTTGTATTATACACCCTTCAACCTGGTAATCGTCTCAGGCACGGTGGCATTTTCAAAAGAAGAAACGCTGTTTAATTTTTCAGTGGGAACAAGATTTAATCTAACATTCTAACTATGCAGTACCCGGATTTATACAGGAAAATAGAGGCGCACGTGACGGGGCTTTTTGAAAAGGAAGACCTGAACGGGCTGTACTATCATAACCTCGAGCATACCCAACAGGTGGTAGCCAGGACAAAAGAGATCGCGGCGCACTATAATGTGTCGGAAAAAGAGATGCTGATTTTATACGCTGCTGCCTGGTTCCACGATACAGGCTATCTCTTTGGCGAATCCTCGCAGCATGAAGAGAAAAGCGCGGCAATCATGCGGTCCTATCTCTCTGATCTGGTGAAAGATCAGGAGATCGTTGACGAAGCCGAAAAATGTATCATGGCTACCAAGCCACCCCAGGCACCAAAGAACCTGCTGCAGGAAATTATCTGCGACGCCGATACCTATCACCTGGGCACCAAAAATTTCAAGGCCAGCAATAAGCTGATACGCAAAGAGAGGCTGGTGCTCAGGGATATGCCATACACGAAAAAGGAATGGCTGCTGGCGACAATCGGTTTCATGGAATCGCACCGGTTTCATACCTCTTACTGCCGTGACCTGCTTGAAAAACGTAAACGGGAAAACATTGCAAAACTGAAAGAACGGCTCGAAGCCGTGGAAGCAAACGGTGATGTAACTGAGATTTACGGCCCTGAGATCAAGCCGAAGAACGCGCTGATGACCAAAGGTATTCAGACCATGCTGCGGCTTACTTCAGACAACCACCTCGAGTTGAGCGGAATGGCCGATGGCAAGGCCAATATCCTGATCTCTGTCAATGCGATCATTATTTCCGTTATACT
>DASVBM010000337.1:0-5676 GCA_036375835.1 Chitinophagaceae bacterium
CTCTGCCCCCTGCCGCTAGCGGACAAGGAAAGCTTTACCCATCGTTTTATCAGGTCCATTAACACGGACTGGAATACACCCGGCCAGGTCCGGTTCTCCATTCCCGGCCTGGTTCCTTCACAGGAGTTGTCCATTCTTCGTGATGCCGCTGAGCTGGCCCTGCACTTCACCGTTACCGGGTGTAACCTGGAAAACTACCAGCGGCTGACGGGGATGGAAAAAACGATCGAAACACAGGACCCTTCGGCAGTGATACCTGCCAGCAGCTTTGCATTACCATACGAGTCTGCCCCGCATTCCGTGTATCTTCTTACAGCCGGATGGTCATACCGCCTGCACCGGAAAAATATGATCGAAGGCGCGCCGAAACCCGGCGTTCAAATGATACTGAGCGCTTATTATTCCGGCAGGATCAATGGCTGATACGCGCGCAGTAATCCGCCGGGTTTTTCCCTGGTAAGTTGTTCACGACCGGTCTTCGGGGATGGGCAACCGCGAAAGGTTTACAAACCTTTGTTCGCCCGGGATCAATTTACGCAATGTTTTTTGATTTATTACACCGCCACGCTGCGTCATCATCACTTGTTTATACACAGGTTTTTCTATAGTACAGGCGCCTTCCGGCCGATCCCGATTTTTCAAACTATATTGCACAAAATTTCACCTCCCCAATGACGATACTGGTCAGGAAGGCGCACATCGTTGATCCTCACTCTCCCTTCAACAATACAGTTAACGATATCCTGGTCAGGGATGGTGTCATCACCGAAATCGGTGCTTCGATCAACACCAAAGCAGACAAGGTGGTAGAACCCGCCAACTGTTTTGCCTCCGCCGGGTGGATCGATCTTTTTGCGGATTTCTGCGATCCGGGTTACGAATACCGGGAAACACTTGAATCGGGTGCAAATGCCGCGGTGGCAGGTGGCTACACACGCGTTTGCGTGATCCCGAATACGCAGCCGGTGATCGACTCCAAGGGACAGGTGGAATACATTACCCGCAGTTCGGCTGAGTTGCCGGCAGCGGTGCTTCCGCTGGGCGCAGCAACCAAACAATGCGCAGGAAAAGAACTGGCCGAGATGTACGACATGAAGGCTTCGGGCGCGGTGGCTTTCACCGATGCGCTGAACCCGGTTCAGTCACCCGGCCTGCTGCTGAAAGCGCTGCAATACGTGAAGGCATTTGATGGAACGATCATCCAGCTTCCGGACGATAAAACGCTCAGCGCGCACGGGCTAATGCACGAAGGAGTAATCTCCACCCGGCTGGGTTTGCCCGGCATTCCTGCCATTGCAGAAGAACTGATGGTGAAAAGAGACATCGACCTGGTTCGTTATACGGGCAGCAGGCTGCACCTGACCGGCGTTTCCACGCGCAGCAGCATGGAACTGATCCGCGCTGCGAAAGCGGAAGGCCTGAATATTACAGTCAGCGTTACACCCTATCACCTGGTGTTTTCAGACGAAGACCTGGTGCACTACGATACCAACCTGAAGGTCTCGCCGCCGCTGCGATCGAAAGCCGACGTGCAGGCATTGCGCGAAGCCGTGTCAGATGGAACGGTTGACTGTATCGCCTCGCATCACCGCCCCCAGCACCGCGATAACAAGGACTGCGAATTTGAATACGCGAAAGAAGGAATGACCGGTATACAAACCGCGTTCAGCGTGGTCAATACGGCACTGCCGGGATTACCGGTTGAAAGACTGGTTCAGCTGTTCGGTGAAAATGCCGCGAAAATACTTGGCCAGCCAGCAGCCAGGATCGATAAAGGCGCACCAGCCGAGTTCACGCTGTTCAGTCGCGATACGGAATGGACCGTGAACGCAGGAGAACTGAAGAGCCGCTCAAAGAACACGCCGTTTGCAGGAAGCAGGTTAAAAGGCCGCGTTGTCGCGGTAATCAATAAAGGAAAGCTATTTTTGAACTAACCAACACTGCTGTTATGGAAACAAAAACCGTTACATCACCCGCCGTCAAAGGAATCATCATCAGTTTAATACTGATCGTATTCAACCAGGTCATCATCGCGACGGACCAGGTGGGAAACCAGGCACTCGGCTGGGTACCGATGTTGCTCTTTATTGGCGCTGTAATCTGGGGCTGCATCAACTTCGCGAATCAGAAAGAACATAATGTGAGTTTCGGAAACGTATTCGCGCATGGATTTAAGATATCCGCGGCTGTGGCAGCAATCATGGCCGTCTACATGCTGCTGCTGTTCCTGTTCATCTACCCGGAACTGCAGGATATCTCGTTACAGAAAGCAAGGGAGACGCTGGAAAAAAGAAATATGAGCGACAGTGAAATCGACAATGCGCTTTCAATGTCGAAGCGTATGATTATCCCTTTTGCAGTAGGTGGCGCAGTTTTGATGTACGTGATCATGGGTTGTATCGCTTCATTGATCGGTGGCGGCGTTGCAAAGAAAAACCCCAACCCTGGTCCTTTTCAACAGCAATAAAGAATGGATGTTTCAATAGTTATACCGGCCTACGACGAAGCGGAATCGCTGCCTGAGCTCTGTGAATGGATCAAACGGGTCTGTGAAGAAAACCGGATCAGCTTTGAAGCCATCCTCGTAGACGATGGCAGCCTCGACAACAGCTGGGAGGTGATCGGGCAGCTGGCCGACTCGGACAGCAGGTTCAAAGGCATCCGCTTCCAGCGCAACTACGGTAAGTCCGCCGCGCTCAACGAAGGTTTCCGCGCGGCACAAGGCGAAGTGGTGATCACCATGGACGCCGATATGCAGGATTCTCCCGACGAGATCCCCGCGCTTCGGAAAATGATCATGGAAGACGGCTATGACCTGGTGAGTGGCTGGAAAAAGAAACGGTATGACAACAAGCTGACCAAGAACCTTCCTTCCAAAATTTTCAATGCGGCCGCGCGTTCCTCGAGCGGCATCCGGCTGCATGATTTCAACTGTGGCCTGAAAGCCTACCGGAAGAAGGTGGTGAAGTCGATAGAGGTTTACGGCGAGATGCACCGCTATATACCCGTACTTGCCAAATGGGCGGGCTTCCGGAAGATCGGTGAGAAAGTGGTGGAACACCGCGCACGCAAATATGGCACAACCAAATTCGGCATGCGCCGGTTCGTAAACGGCTTCCTGGACCTGGCAACGATCAGCTTCGTGAGTAAATTCGGGAAACGTCCCATGCATTTTTTCGGTCTTTACGGGATGCTGTTCTTCGCAATAGGTATGATATCGATCATCACGCTCATCATCGCGAAGTTTGTAGAGAGCGATTTCAGTCTAACCAACCGCCCCGGGTTTTATATCGCCCTCACCACCATCATCGTCGGTATGCAGCTTTTCCTTGCAGGCTTTGTAGCCGAGCTGGTATCGCGGAATGCACCGGAACGGAATGCCTACCTTATCGAAAAACGCATCGGTATTCTCTAATCCTTCCGTATGAGCAAGCGCGTCGTGATCATAGGCCCTGCTTATCCCCTGCGCGGAGGCCTGGCATCGTTCAATGAAAGGCTGGCGCGGCAGTTTGCCCAGGAAGGATATGAAGTGAGCATCTATACATTTTCGCTGCAATACCCCGGCTTTCTTTTTCCCGGCACCACGCAGTATTCCACCGGGCCGGCGCCTGAGGGAATCGATATCAGGGTGCGCATCAATTCCGTGAACCCGCTGAACTGGTTGAAGGTGGGCAATGAACTGAAAAAAAACAGGCCGGATCTCATCGTAGTGCGGTACTGGCTTCCATTCATGGGGCCCGCGCTGGGCACGATCCTGCGGCGGGTGCGGAAGAACCGGTTCACCCGGATCGTTTGTATCGCGGACAACGTGATACCGCATGAACACCGCCCGGGCGATAAAAGTTTCACGCGGTATTTTACCGGCGCCATCGACGCATTCATCACGATGAGCGAGAAGGTAATGAAAGACCTGCGCAGCTTCACGAATAAGCCAGCGGAAGTTGCGGTGCATCCCCTGTATGATAACTTCGGCGCGATTGTTCCAAAAGAAGAAGCGCGCATGCAGCTCGGACTTCCCGCAGCAGAAAAGATCATCCTGTTTTTCGGTTTCATCCGCCAGTACAAAGGCCTCGACCTGTTGCTTGAAGCGATGGCGGATGACAGGATCCGCAGCAGTGGAATCAGGTTGCTGGTGGCCGGCGAGTTCTACGAGAACCGCAATACATATGATGAGCTGATCAGCAAACTAAGGCTGCAGGACCAGCTGATACTAAGAACCGATTTCATTCCCGACGACCAGGTAAGATATTACCTGAGTGCGGCGGATTTCGTGATCCAGCCCTACCGTAATGCCACGCAGAGTGGCGTAACACCGCTGGCTTATCATTTTGAAAAGCCGATGCTGGTGACGAATGTGGGCGGGCTCGCCGCGATGGTCCCTGACGGTGTGGCGGGTATCGTAACGGAACCTGTTCCGGCTGCCATCGCTTCGGGCATCATTCAGCTCTACGAAAAAGGAGAATCCGCTTTTCTTCCCGGACTGCGGAAGGAAAAGCAGAAATACAGCTGGCAGCTGCTGGTGCAGAAAATTCTTCGGCTTGCTTCCTTACCTTCGCAGGCGTGATATACCGGAGTAAAGCCCCTTTACGTTTAGGCCTTGCCGGCGGCGGCACAGACGTTAGTCCCTACAGCGACGAATTCGGCGGCGCGATACTGAATGCAACGATTTCGCTTTACGCCTATTGCACCATTGAACCTTTGGAAGAACCACTCGTGGTGATACGCGCGGCGGACCGCGCGGAAGAACAGCGGTTCAGCGATCCGGCAGAACTACCGATCGATGGCACGCTGGATCTTGCCAAGGGGGTATACAACCGTATCCGCAGGGATTACAGGCTCACATCACCTGGCTACCGCATCACTACCTATGTGGATGCACCGGCGGGCAGCGGCCTCGGCACCTCCTCCACTTTAATGGTGGCGATACTGGGCGCCTTTACCGAAATGCTGAAGCTGCCCCTGGGCGATTATGACATCGCGCACTATGCCTACGAGATAGAAAGAAAAGACCTGGCGCTGGCCGGTGGCAAACAGGACCAGTATGCGGCTACGTTCGGCGGCGTGAACTACATGGAGTTCTACCGCGACGACAAAGTGATCGTTAACCCGCTGCGCATCCGACAGGAATACCTGGACGAACTGGAAAATAACCTGGTGCTTTATTTCACCTCTACCAGCCGTGATTCCGCGACCATCATCAAAGAACAGCAGAAGAACGTACTGCAGAAAAACGAAAAGTCGATCGGGGCGATGCACCACCTGAAAGAACAATCCATGATGATGAAGGAGGCCCTGCTGAAAGGTAAGCTGAACGAGATCGGCGAGATCCTCGACTATGGCTTCCGGCAGAAACGGCAGATGGCGGCGAATATTTCAAACAGCAGACTGGACGAAATCTATGCAGCTGCAAAAGGCGCCGGTGCTACCGGTGGAAAGATCAGCGGCGCAGGCGGCGGCGGTTTCATGTTCTTTTATTGCCCGGGGAATACGCGTTACCAGGTGATCGACGCGCTGAATGAATTTGGTGGGGAGATCAAACAGTACCAGTTTACGAAACACGGATTGAGGAGTTGGTGCGCGAGGGGTTAGGCGTTAGGCACTAGGGGTTAGGCGTTAGGCATTAGGCGTTAGGGGTTAGGCATTAGGCGGGAGGCTGGAGGCGGGAGTTGGGAGTTT
>DASVBM010000087.1:0-4042 GCA_036375835.1 Chitinophagaceae bacterium
AACCATCTGTTGCGGTCCAGGTGCGGGTGATGGTATAGTTATAATGGCCAGCGCTATGACTATCTGCATCCTGGGTGCTGACATCATTTGAGGTGATGGTAACACCGCTGCAGTCATCAGTGGCAGTTGCCGAACCAAGTACCGCGATGCTGGTATTATCCTGGCAATTCACCGTTACACTTGCCGGGCAGCTGATAACAGGCGCCTGGTTGTCCTGAACGGTGATCACCTGTGTTGCAGTAGTGCTGTTATTATGCGCATCGGTAACGGACCATGTTCTGGTGAGCGTGTAGTTGCCCGCGCAGCTTCCGTCAGTCTTCACTTCGGAGTATTGAACGGTACCCACTCCCGGGCAATTATCTGCCGCGGTAACGTCAGCCGCTTCAGGAACAGCCGTACAGCTCGCGGTCGCATCCGCCGGTACTCCGTTAAGAGCCGGTGCCTGTGTATCATTCACCGTTACAGTGAAGCTGCTGCTAACGGCATTGCCCGCGCCGTCTGTGGCTGTGTAGGTAACAGTGGTCGTACCTACAGGGAAATCCGATCCGCTGCCAGGTCCCGAAGTCTGGCTGATGGTTACGCCGCTGCAATTATCTGTTGCAGTGGGAGCAATCCAGCTGACTACGGCACTGCAGTTATCCGGGTCATTCGATTTAACAATATTTGCCGGCAGGCCTGTGATCACCGGTGGCTGGTTGTCGGTAACGGTTACATTAAAACTGCAAGCCGCGCTATTACCCGAACCATCCTGGATCTTCACTGTAACAGGAGTTGTGCCAACAGGGTAAGAAATACTATATGCCCTTGGAATGTATCCTGACATCGGAGCCGATGATCCGGCAACCGAAATATCGTCGATAAAGAATACAGCAGGGGCGGCAGGATTCGGCTCGGTGTTACCCATGTTTGCCGTTACGCCAAAGAAATCAAATCCACCAAGCTGTTTTGTACCCATTGCCGCGTTTGCCAACATGGAGAACTGCCAGCTTTTAACAACTATACCGTTTATTTTCAGTGTTGTCTGATCAGCATCAAGGTCGAAGCTCTGTTGAACATCAAACCACTGGCCCTGCGGGTAGCTGAAAGGCGTCAATTGACCAAATACTCTTAACCTGCCTGTTCCGTTAGAGCTGAACTGAACTTCCTGCGCCCATTCTATTCCTTCGGCTTCAAAATGCTGAATATTGTAATATCCTGCACTTCCTGCCGGAACAAACATTCTGAAGCGAACATCCCACTTACCTGAAGTCCTGTCACCGAGCAGGAATAACTGATCCTGGAAGTTAGATATCCGCATGCTGTTTGAAGGACTGGAAGCGATGTTATTCACCACTACACCGGCAGCGCCGCCTGTCCACGGCCTCAGCAGGCCGGAACGGTTGATGGCAGGACCGCCCGGATAACTGTCAAATGTCTCGGTATATCGGATGACATCGCAGTTATCAGAAACCGTGATCGAGGGTACAGTCACTTTAGCGGCACATTTACCATTATCACTGTTTACGCTGATATTCGAAGGACATACTATCTGCGGCGCCTGGTTATCTGTCACCGTAACCGTAAAGCTGCAGGTAACAGTATTACCACCCGCGTCTGTTGCGCTGTAGGTAACCGTATTCACGCCAATCGGGAACACAGATCCACTCGGCAAGCCGGAGACAAGGGTCGTTGGCACAGCACCACCTTCAAATTCTACCACGTAGTATGCCGGCTGAGTATAGTACCAGTCGTTCCAGGCTGAGCCTGACCAGTTGATCACCGCCCAGTCTTCGTTACCGCCTGCATTGTTCGGCTCTCCGCCAGACCAGTTGGTATATAAAATGGGTTCATTGGTTACCCAGCGGTAGGTTCCTTCCACGTCTCTGTCTGTGAACCCGATCCACATCCTGTCCGGACGCATGGCAGCGATAAAGCTGTTTTCAGCTGCGCTTCCAATCGTTGCCAGGTGTCCACCCAGTCCGATCGCTGCTGCATGTGCGTTTTCAGGGGTTGCCTGTGTGTTCGAAACGAAATAAGTGTGGCCGCCAAACATCCCCTTATAGGTATAACCCGGGATAGAAGTAGGCAGTGTGCCAACGCCGCAGTTGTCCGTTGCACTTGGCTGGTTGTATTGTACCACCGCGCCACATGTGCCCGGATCTGCATTTACTGCGATATTAAACGGACAAGCAATAACAGGAGGAGTATTATCATCGATCACAACGGTTTGCTGCTGTGATGTTGAATTGCCTGCTGCATCTGTGTATGTCCAGGTTATTGTATGCGTACCCTGGCTGGTGAAACTGACCGGACCGGAAGGAACGCCGTTGATCAGCCCGCCGCAATTGTCTGTGGCCGTTGGTACTGGTGCGGTAGCGGCGCATTCCGCTGTAATCACTGGCAGAGATGACACACTCGGCACAGGGTTCTCGTTATCGCTAACGGTCACTGTGAACGTACAGCTTGAACTGCCTGCTATATTGGTTGCAGTTGCGGTGACTGTTGTTGTTCCGACAGGGAAATTACTTCCCGGCTGGTGACTATAGGTTATGGTTGAAGCAGGAATGCCAATGGTTTCCGTTGCCGCGAAGCTCACGTTAGCACCACACTGTCCCGGATCGTTGTTCACTGATATATTCGAAGGGCAAACCACCGAAGGCGCCACTGCGATCACCGAAACATTGAATGAACACTCAGCAGAGAGTCCTGCAAGATTGGTTGCCTTATATGTCACGGTTGTGGTTCCGATCGGGAAGGTTGAACCGCTGGCAGGTCCTGATGTTCTCACCAGGGTGTACTGACAATCATCATTGACCGTTGGTTCAGGATAATTAACAGCTGCGCCGGCAGTGCTCGTTGCATTTACGGAAATGTCTGCAGGACAGGTTATCACCGGCGCGGTCTTATCGATACCGGGCTGACAGAAGCAATTGGCGTTTGCATTCTTGCTTGTTCCGATGCCCTGGCCACCATTCACTATCAACGGGATACCCATTGCATCCACACCGCCTGTCAACCTGCCATTCGAAGTCTGGCTCAGTGCAGGGTTCTGGCTGCCTTCGATGGCATCAGGACATCCGTCGTTGTCACTGTCGGTATCGAGATAATCCAGCGTACCGTCTCCATCGGTATCGATACAATTCTGGAAATCTGCGCCGAACAGGAAGTTCACATAATTTTCATTGGCGAGGTAATCGAAGCTGATGCTGGAGAACGTTCCGTTCAACCTCACGATCGCGTAACCTTCATTACCGGTGATCCGGGTAGCCGAATTCTGAACCACAGCGGTCGACCAGAGTACCTCGATCGGGCTGCTGAATTCAATAGGCACGGCAATACCGCTCTGGCCAATGGAAGCGAATACGAGAACGGGGTTCGATATCGGCGAGGAGAAAGTTAGTGTATTACTACTGGCGTAAATATTCTGTATACACTTGATATTCGGAATATTGTACTGCACCGGGAATACATTGTGAGCAAATACGCTCGGCGTGGTCAGTACCGTTTGCGACGAGGTATAGGTATAATTTACTCCGTTGATGACGCCAGTGGCTGTGTTGCCACTGGTTGTTGGAGGGTTAGACCAGTAGAAGTTGGAATTGTTACATTCCGCCACATCGGTTATTCCATCGTTATCATCGTCTGCATCGCAGATATCACCTACACCATCACCGTCTGTATCAGTTCCGGCAGTAACGGTCACATTCGCCGTACAGCTGGAAGTATTTCCAGACGCGTCTGTGACGGTCAATGTAACCGGGATTACCTGCCCGGCGTTGCTGCAATTGTAAGAAGTGGTACCGCTGATCGCGATATTGGCCAGACTACAGTTATCATAGCTTCCGTCATTGATATCGGCAGCCGAAACACTGGCAGCTCCATTCGCGTTCAAGGCAACGGTTACATTTTTACATTTCGCTACCGGCGGGATATTATCAGTAGCACTCACCACAACCGGATCGGAAACAGCTGAACAACCAAAAAGGTCAACCACCTGCACACTGTAGGAACCCGCAGCATTTACGGCAATCGATTGCTGTGTTGCATTCGGTATATTGTTACC
>DASVBM010000345.1:0-6924 GCA_036375835.1 Chitinophagaceae bacterium
TGTAATTTACGATATCGTGCGGGACGCATCTGCGGAGAATCATAATTGATCATGATGATCATGAAAATCTGCGTTCAATGATCATCATGAAAATCTGCGTTCTATAACACTTGCAACCAATAACGATGATCAATCATCAACGTAATCGTTACTCATCACCAATGATTAACCTGCCCGTCCCGGAGGGACGATTCGTTGGTAGAATACAAACCCCCATGACGTTTTGCCGTCCCGGAGGGCACGGCTCGTGGTAGGTGATATTTTTATTACCAGTAATTGTTCTTCACCCCCGCAGCGTGCCCGGGAACTTTTGGTGTATGTTACGATATCGTGCGGGACACATCTGTGGAGAATCATGATTGATCATGATCATCATGAAAATCTGCGTTCATCAAATCTGCGTTCAACAACGGATTTTATTCACCTTTGCCCCTGGTCAGCACGCAAATCATTCAGCAATGAATTTCGATATTCAACCGGTACTGGAAAACGACAGGGCATTTCTTTATCCCTTAAAGGAAAACGATTTTGAGGAGTTGTATGCGGTGGCCTCAGACCCGGAGGTCTGGGTGCAGCATCCCAACAAAGACCGCTGGAAGAAAGATGTATTTAAAACATTTTTTGAAGGCGCTATGCAAAGCGGGGGTGCGTTCAGGGTAATCGATAAAGCAACGGGTAGGATAGCGGGCTGTACCCGCATCTATAGTTACGACGAGAGCGATAACAGCATCCTGATCGGTTATACTTTTTATGGCAGGGAATACTGGGGCAGCGGGCTGAATCATTCTGTAAAGACACTGATGCTGGATTATCTGTTTCCATTTGTTTCCCGTGTATATTTCCATATCGGTGCGGTGAACATCCGCTCACAGGTATCCATTACGCGGCTCGGGGCGCCGAAGAGTGGAGAAGAGGAACTGGCTTATTTCGGCGAAGCGCCCAAACCGAATTATATCTACTGCATAGAAAAGGATGAATGGGTTAAGATGAAAAACGCTGCGGGGTGAAGCGCGGCCGGCGGAAGGCATAGCCGCGAACTCAGAACAACCTGTGGTCCGGCTTTTGAAAAAAGACGCATACGGCCCCCTTGAATGTCGCAAACTGCAAGCATCACAACAACACAGGATACCTAGTTTTGAAATCTAAAACAAAAACATGGCACAGATCAATCCACACATCAACTTCAACGGAAATGCCGAAGAAGCATTTAATTTTTACAAGTCGGTATTTGGCGGTGAGTTCGCGAGGGTCGTTCGCTTCAAGGACCTGCCGATGGCGGAATGTCCGTTCGACCCATCGGAGGAAAACAAGATCATGCACATTGCATTACCCATCGGGCAGAATATCTTAATGGCCAATGATGTTCCGGCAAGCATGGGCAGGACAAATGAAAATGAAAACCGGTCGAAGATCGTGATCACCGCAGAGACCCGCGAGGAAGCCGACAGGTTATTCAATGGCCTTTCTGCCGGCGGAAGTGTAGAGGTGCCGATGGCCGACAGTCCCTGGGGTTCCTATTTCGGTATGTTCCGGGACAAATACGGTATTGAATGGATGGTGGATTTTGACGCAAGGTATAAGGGGTAGGGGAAAGGGGCGCGTTATCGCGTCGCTGGGGTTTAATTATTTCTCCGCAATCGCAAGCGGAACTTGCGTGCTGCCGCATCTATACTTTAAGATGAACTGGATTACCTGGTGATCCGGGAATGGGGAGTGACAAAACAATCAAAGCCCTCCCCGCTGCGCGGGTCCCCGGGCTTCTTTGCTTCTCCGCTTTCGCAAGCCGGGCTTGCGACGCTGCGAAACAAAGAAGCCCGGCTATCGCCAGGCTTTGATTGTTTTGTCGGGTGGACTGGATTCGAACCAGCGACCTCTTGCACCCCATGCAAACGCGCTACCGGGCTGCGCTACCACCCGATTCTCCGGTAAAGGGTGCAAATATAACGGTCATTGATTTACAAACCTGCAGCAGATAATTACTTCATGAAAAATCAGCACAGGGAAATCTCTTATTCACTCAACACGTCCCAGGGATTCGGCGCCTTGGGCTCTGTTCCCGGCAGTTCTTCATCTTCCGGAGGCGCCGGCGCAGCCCCTTCTTCTTCTTCACCGGGTGTCAATTCGGTTTCGTCGCGTTTGAAGATATCCGTGTTTACATTTTCAATGTCTTCATCCGTAATCCGGCTGTTCGGATCCGACAGGTGCTGCCGGATCTTTTCCTTGGTCTTTTCATCAACATACCTTTCCCCACCCGGGTTTTCGGCAGGATTGGTTTCATTTTCCCTTGACATAAAATTGCATTTGATCATACTGGTTTAAATTCCATGCCAACAGTAAACCGCCACCGGTGCCTGGTTTCGTTAACAAAACCTGCGAAGTCATTGGTAGCCAATTGGCAAAGGCCTGGCTTGCTGCCGCGGCTGCAGCGGCGGAATACCGTTGACTGCCATCCTGTTTTCCCGGTTTTACCTCACAGCCGATGCGTAATATCAGCGGAAAATGAGCACAAATTCTACTGTCGGTTACGCCCGAAAAACTTTCACTATTCGTTGCGAATAATTGAGAATCAGCTGGTTTATCTTTATTGTTTGTTTTATTTCCACCTATTATACACAAGTGCACAAACTGTGATTTCAGTTTGAGGCGTTTTGGTTTATGTTCGTTGTGTTATACGGAATGGAAGTATTGGTACACCTTGAAAAGACACTACGTCGAATATGAGACTTAAGTCATTAGAGATTAAGGGGTTTAAAAGTTTTGCGGATAAAACCGTGGTGAGTTTTGACGAAGGCATCACCGGCATTATTGGTCCCAACGGCTGCGGAAAAAGCAATATCATCGATTCGATCAGGTGGGTGATCGGGGAACAGAAAATATCTGCCCTGCGTTCGGAAAACCTGGAAGCGCTGGTGTTTAACGGCAGTAAGACCCGCAGCGCCAGCGGACTGGCAGAAGTAACCCTCACATTTGAGAATACACGCAATTTATTACCCACAGAATTCAGCACGGTCACCGTCACCCGCCGCTTCTACAAGAACGGCGAAAGCGAATACCGCCTGAATGATGTGCAGTGCAGGCTGAAAGACATCCATAACCTTTTCCTCGATACTGGTGTTTCGAACGACAGCTACGCGATCATCGAACTGGGAATGGTGGATGATATCATTAAGGACAAGGATAACAGCCGCCGCCGGATGCTTGAACAGGCTGCGGGCATCACGATCTATAAAACGCGGAAGAAAGAAGCGAAGAGCAAACTGGATGCAACGGAGCAGGACCTGAACCGTATCGAAGACCTTCTTTTCGAGATCAACAACCAGTTGAAAACACTCGAGAACCAGGCGAAGAAAGCGGAGAAGTATTACGAGATCAAGAAAGACTACCGCGAGATATCGATCGAACTGGCCAAGGCCGCGCTGGAAGGATTCAACATCACCTACAAGGAACTGAACGAACAGCAGGAACTGGAAACGGACAAGAAGATCAGGCTGGAGGCGGAGATCGCTACCGAAGAGGCCGCGCTGGAACAGGAGAAGGTAGGTTTCATTGAAAAAGAGCGCGCCCTGCAATCGCAGCAACACGCGTTCAATGAACTGGTGCAGTCTTTACGTACGAAAGAAAACGAAAAGAACCTCGCTACCCAGAAACTGCAGTACCTCCGCGAGAAGGAAACCTCGCTCAGGGAATTCCTGGATAAGGCAGAAGGCCAGTTAAAGACCATCGGCGATTCTATCGAATACACGCAGATGCAGGTGGGAGAAGAAGAAGCCAGATGCGCGGAGCTGGCGGAAAGAGTGGAAACGGCAAAGACCGCCGTTGAAGATAAACGGGGCAACCTGGATGAGAAGCGCGTGGCGGTAGACTCGCTGCGTTCCGAGTACCAGCAGATCCAGCGCAGCCAGTTCGACGCGGAGAAAAGAGTGGCGGTTGCCGACACCTCCATCCAGAACCTGCAGCGCGCACAGGCACAGCTGGCGGAAGAAAAGCAGAACCGCCATTACCAGCTGCAGCAACTGGAAACAGAACTGCAGGAAAAAGAAGAACTGCTGGAAGCAAAGCGTTCCGACCTGCAGCAACTGCAGGAACAGCACGAACGCACCAAGGAGCAGATACTGGAAACACAGTCGGAGCTGGAAGCGCTCCGCAATAAACTGGCGGAAGAAAACAGGAAGCTTGACGCAAAGCGCAACGAACACGACCTGCTGAAAAGCCTGATCGATTCGATGGAGGGTTATCCCGAGAGCGTGAAGTTCCTGCACAACAATCCCAACTGGAACCACCAGGCGCCGATCCTTTCAGACATCATCTATGTGAAAGAGGAATACCGCGCTGCAGTGGAAAACGTACTGGAGCCTTACCTGAACTATTACGTAGTGAACGATATGCAGGAGGGCCTGCAGGCGGTGCACCTGCTGGATGCGCACCAGAAAGGCAAGGCCAACTTCTTCATGCTGGACCGCGTGAATAATTTCCAGGCTTCGGAAACACACCAGCCTTTCGATACCATCAAAGCGATGGACGTGATAGAGGTGGAAGAGAAATACCGCAACCTGGCTGCTTACCTCCTGGGTCATGTGTACATCGCCAATAACGAGGAAGCGATCGCCAACAGCAACGGCAGCGTGGTGCTGGAAAAGCACGGTAAGTACGTGAAAGGTAAGTTCACGCTTACCGGCGGAAGCGTTGGACTGTTCGAAGGAAAGAAGATCGGCCGGGCCAAGAACCTCGAGAAATTACACGAAGAGATCGTTGCGCAGGAATCCGTGGTAAATGCTTTGAAAGCGGAGATACAGCGCAAGCACAACGAAGTGATCGGCTATAATGAGCAGCTGAAAGAGAACGCGATCCGGCAGACAGAAGCTGAGATCAACCAGCTCACCAACCAGCTCTTTGCCACACGCAATAAAATGGAGAACCTGCAGGCGGCACAGCAGAATGCGGAACAACGCCTCGAAGACATCCAGGTAAGACTGCAGGATGAGAATGACGCGATCGCCTCTACGCGCGAGTCGCTCGGCGAGCTGAACCTGAAACTGCAGCAGACCACCGAATCGCTTGCACTGGTGGAGAATGATTACCAGGTGGCCGAGCAGGATTACAATTTCGCCACCGCGGAGTTCAACCAGAGCAACCTGCAGCTCACCGTACAGCAGAGCAAGATCACCAGCCTGAAACAGGAACTGGTGTTCAAACAAAACCAGCTGAACGACCTGCATACCCAGATAGAAACCAATACCGCCCAACTGGGTGAGGCTTCCGGCGCCATTGCTGAGTCGGAAGAGGCGATGCGTTCGGCAGAAGACGGTTTGCTGGAGATGATCCGCAATAAGGAAGAAGAAGAACAGAAACTGAACGCGGCAGACCAGGCTTACTATAACCTGCGTAACGCGCTCCAGGAAAAGGAAAGCGAGCTGCGCCATAAAGTGAAGAGCCGGGAAATGATCGATCACCTGTTATCGGAGATCAAAGACAGGCTGAACGAACTGAAACTGCAGCTGGCGGGCATGAAGGAAAGGCTGAGCGTGGAGTTCAAAGTGGAACTGGACGAGATCCTCGACCAGGCGAGGACCACCGACTCGACACTGGAGGAACTGCAGGCTTCATCTGACCGGATGAAGAAGCGCCTCGAGAATATGGGTGAAGTGAACCCGACTGCCATCGAAGCCTTCCAGGAAATGAAGAAGCGCTACGAGTTCATCCTGGAACAGAAGAACGACCTGGTAACTGCGAAGGAGAGCCTGTTACAGACCATCCAGGAAGTGGAGGCAACCGCAAACCAGCAGTTCCTCGATACATTCAACAAAGTGCGGGAGAATTTCCAGCGGGTGTTCAAGGCACTCTTCACTGAAGAGGATACCGCCGACATGATCCTGGAGAATCCGGAGAACCTGGCCGAGACGGGAATCGATATCGTAGCGAAGCCCAAGGGTAAACGTCCTTCATCGATCACGCAGCTGAGCGGTGGAGAGAAAACACTTACCGCAACGGCGCTGCTGTTTGCGATCTACCTGATCAAGCCCGCACCGTTCTGCATCCTCGACGAGGTAGACGCGCCGCTGGATGACGCCAACGTTGGAAAGTTCACGAATATGATCAAGCAGTTCAGCGAGAACTCGCAGTTCATCATCGTTACCCACAATAAAATGACCATGGGCGCCGTTGATGTTATTTACGGTGTGACGATGCAGGAACCCGGGGTAAGCAAACTGGTGCCGGTGGACTTCAGAAGCCTCAACTAATCCATCTATCTATAACCATTGATTCTGACTCCCGCGACAGCGGGAGTTTTTCTTTTTCGTTACCCGGGCAGATGAAATTAGAATGCTATTAGAAGGGCCTGTTCCGGTGAAATGTTAGCATTCACCAAGCAGGGGCACGCGCGGCGAAACTGTACCTTCGGTGATCATTGCACCTGATCATCTCAACTATTCATTATGGTTTTACGTGTGATAATATTTTCACTCCTGTTGCTGCCACTGGCTGGCTGTGAACTGAACAGGAGGGAGAAAGCACTGCAGGAAAAAGAGGCGCAGCTGCTGCAGAAAGAGCAGGAGCTGATGCTGAAAGAAAAAACACTGGCGCTGAAAGAACAGGAGCTGGTGAAAAGGGAACAGCGCCTCGACAGTACAATAGTAGACACTACTTTGAAATACAGCCCGGAACTGCCGGGGCTGTGGAACGCGAAGATGCAGTGCACCGAAACTACCTGCTCCGGTTCAGCAGTCGGCGATACGAAAGTGGAAACCTGGGAGCTTTCTTTCGACAGCAGTTTCCACCTTATCGCGCGCGTGATCACCGGCAACAATATCGCAAGGGTGTACACCGGAAGCTACAACGGCAGTGAGATCCTGTTAAAACAGGACGTAGCGGGCGCCGCGGGCGTTGCGGCTACACATCTTTCGATAAAGCTTCAGCTGACTGGTC
>DASVBM010000365.1:0-2522 GCA_036375835.1 Chitinophagaceae bacterium
CGGTTTCGACGCGGTGAGTACGGCAGCACAGGAGGCGAAAAATCCAAAAAGAGACATGCCCTGGGGTATTCTTGGTTCGCTGGGCATATGTACGGTATTGTATATTTTATTTGCCCACGTAATGACCGGCGTGACCAGCTACACGTCATTCGCAGGTAAAGACGGTATCGCGCCGGTTGCACTGGCCATAGATAAAATGGGAACAGCTGATGCTTCGGGTGTGATCAGGCCAGACTATCCCTGGCTGAACCGGGCAATCGTAGTGGCAATCCTTGCCGGCTACGCATCAGTGATACTGGTAATGCTGATGGGGCAAAGCCGTGTATTCTTCAGCATGAGTAAAGACGGTTTGATTCCGAAGATATTCTCGGTTGTAAACCCGAAGACGCAAACGCCGGCGAGGAACAATCTGTTCTTTATGCTTTTCGTTAGTGCATTTGCCGCTTTTGTGCCGGCAAGAGTTGTTGGTGAAATGACCAGCATAGGAACCCTGTTTGCATTTATTCTGGTATGTATCGGCGTCTGGGTGATGCGCATAAAGATGCCGGGAATTCAAAGAGCGTTTAAAACCCCCATGGTACCCGTTGTCCCCATTTTAGGTATAGCCACCTGCCTGTTCATGATGGTATTCCTGCCGATGGATACCTGGATCCGTTTACTGGTGTGGATGCTCATCGGGATGGATATATACCTGGCTTACGGGGCAAAACATAGCCATTTAGGAAACGGAACAACAAGCCGGAAAGGAATGAAAGTAGCCCGCTATACCGGGCTTGCCCTGGCTTTATTATTAGTATTGGCAGGATTTCTACACCAATACGACGTAGGCTTTGAGACAGACAGGACGTTACTATACATTTCAATCGTTTTCGCGATTGTACATCTCATCGTTTTCGGAATAAAACTCGGCAGACCCGAACCGGTGGATGATGGTGAACCCAAAAACCCGATGGAGTGATAATATATTTCAGAAATTAAAAAAGGCTGCCCCACTCTATTGACGGGGCGGCCTTTTTTAATTATACGCGCTTCATTTTGCTCTTATACCGCATTGTCCCAGCCGGCCAATGCCGCAATGCAGACCTCCACCGTTTTTCTGTCCGATCAGCGGGACAAAGATTTTAAGAATCCCCCTGCCCGACAGAAGTTATCGGATCAGTTGTGCGGAGAATCAGGACAAATAGCGGCTCCCTCCACAGGAACTGCCACGATTTATTGGCCCCAAAACCTAAATTTGCGGGCCGGTAGCAAAAGGCCCGAAGCCTTACCTCGCAATAACATCAAAACACGAAATTCATGGGACGCATATTTGAAGTGAGAAAAGCCACCATGTTCGCCCGCTGGGACAGGATGGCCAAACAGTTCACACGTATCGGGAAGGACATTGCCATTGCAGTAAAAGCAGGAGGCCCTGATCCGGCAACAAACCCTGCCCTGCGCCGCGCCATGCAGAACGCGAAAGGCGTGAATATGCCGAAAGATCGCGTGGAAGCCGCAATCAAACGGGCGCAGGGTAAGGAAATGGAGAATTACGAGGAAATCCTTTATGAAGGGTATGGCCCGCATGGTGTAGCGATCCTGGTGGAAACCGCCACAGACAACCATGTACGGACAGTAGCGAATGTAAAAGCCGCATTCAATAAGGGCGGTGGCACCCTCGGCAACAGCGGCAGCGTGAGCTTCCAGTTCCGGAAAATGGGTGTGTTTAAACTGAAGCCGGAGGGATTGAATACCGATGACCTGGAACTGGAACTGATCGATGCCGGGCTGGAAGAACTGGGAGAAGGCACGGGAGAGAATGGGGAAACCGTGCTCGTTGTACGTTGCGCATTTACTGATTTCGGAAACATGCAAAAAGCCCTGGAAGATAAAGGAATCACACCCATCAGCGCCGAATTGGAATGGATACCGAATGTAACCGTTCCCGTGTCGGACGAACAGGCGGAAGAAGTGTCGAAACTCATCGAAAGACTGGAACAGGACGACGACGTGAGTAAGGTTTTCCATAACATGGGATGACCCGGTGCCTGGTACCGCGAACTTCGATTCCCTGATTTATATTTTTTTGATTTTCAATTGCATAGAGGCTGTCTCAAAAGGACAGCCTCTTTTGTTGCCTGAACAGATCAAATGCAGGGTGAAATGCGGGTTTGAGCCATGAAAAGATAAGACCAGGGTCAGAGCTGGTTTACCCTTTGTTTACCCTTCGTTTACCCCTCGTTTACCCCTGGGGTAAACAAAGGGTAACTAAACGGTAGCTGAACGGTAAACGAAGTTACAACATGGTAATACTTCGGGGTATTCCCGGAGGGGCCCCGGTAAACAGGCACAGGACTCAATTTTTTTTGAAAGCGAGAAAAGAAAAAACCGCCTGGAAACGCATTAACCACCTGTTTTTCTTGCATTAACTTTAGCAGATGGAGGATCATCCGGTGATACTATTCGATGGGGTATGTAATTTCTGCAACGGGGCGGTGAACTTCGTGATCCGGAGAGACAGGAAAAGAAAGTTCCGCTATGCG
>DASVBM010000213.1:0-21989 GCA_036375835.1 Chitinophagaceae bacterium
CAACCGCTGCTTTTTCAGCTCGTACCCGTACTTGCCGACCAGTTTAAGATGGTATTCCCTGAACTGCACCAGCAATCTTCTTTTGTGGCGAAAGTGGTGAAGGAAGAAGAAGATGCGTTCCTGCGAACACTTGACAAAGGGCTGAAGAAGATAGATGAAATCATTACAAATACCTCCAAACAGCAATCGAAGTTGATTAACGGGAAGGCGGCGTTTGAATTGTTCGATACCTATGGCTTCCCGATAGACCTTACCCGGCTGATTGCTGCTGAAAACAACCTTTCTGTGGACGAACAAGCGTTTGAAGCAGAAATGCAGCAGCAGAAGAATCGCAGCCGTGCTGCCGGCACTTTGGATGCCGAGGACTGGATTTTACTGCAGGATGCAGCCGGTTCAGCGTTCATCGGTTATGACTCACTGGAAACGCAGACCCGGCTGGTGAAATATCGCCGGGTGAAAGCCAAAGGAAAGCAGGCTTACCAGTTAGTACTGGAGAAAACCCCTTTTTATGCGGAAAGCGGCGGCCAGGCAGGAGACACTGGTGTCCTTGACTTTGCCGGTGAAAAAATCGAAGTAATTGATACAAAAAAAGAAAATGACCTGATCATACATTTCACAGAACGGCTGCCGGGCAATATCAAGGCAAGTGTGGATGCGAAGGTTGACGTTGATAAGCGGAGGCATACCGCAGTTCATCACAGTGCCACCCACCTGCTCCATGCCGCGCTAAGAAAAGTTCTGGGCACCCATGTGGTGCAAAAAGGAAGCCTGGTAAACGAAGACTACCTGCGTTTCGACTTCTCTCATTTCGCTAAGTTGACTCCGGAAGAAACAGCCCGGATTGAATCGCTGGTAAATGAAAAGATCCGTGAAAACATCCCGGTAGTGATCAGACAAATGAGTAAAGATGAAGCCATCAGCATGGGTGCCATGGCTTTGTTCGGAGAAAAATACGGCGATCTGGTACGCGTTGTTATAATGGATCCCGGCTATTCAATTGAACTTTGCGGGGGTACACACGTGGGTAATACGGGTGAGCTTGGTTTTTTCAAAATTACACACGAGACGGCGGTTGCAGCCGGCGTACGACGCATTGAAGCAGTGAGTGGTGTTGCAGCACAATCGTATATCAGCTTACAGATGGCAGAACTTGAAGAAATCAGGGCTGCATTCAAGAATCCGAAGGACCTGAATAAGGCGGTTCAGGCAGTCATTGCGGAAAACGCAGAACTGAAGAAAAATGTTGAATCTCTTCAGCAGAAACAACTGCACGAAACCCGGAGGCAACTAATGAATAAATTGCAACCGATAGATGGTATCAATTTTATCGGCGCGGAGGTGAATGTCCCTAATGCCGATGCGCTGAAGAAGCTTTGCTTTGACCTGAAAAACGAGCTTACTGATTACGTAGTCGTGATCGTGTCGAATATCGCAGGGAAGGCCGCAGTGGCAGTAATGCTGGAAGAACTGATCGCAGCTAATAAAGAATTAGACGCGGCGAAAATCATCCGTGAAATTGTATCACCGATCATTCGGGGCGGCGGTGGCGGGCAAAAAACGCTGGCTACTGCAGGTGGACAGGATGCAAGCAATCTCAGCGCTGTCATTCAGTCGGTGAGACGGTTACTGGAGCGATGACTATTTCAGTAACTCCGATAGCTTTTGTTCAAGGGCTGCGCCTTTCAGATCAGCAGCAATGATTTTTCCCTGCGGATCTACCAGCACATTAAACGGGATCCCCTCGAACCTGTATAATTTCACTGCAACGCTGTTCCAGTACTGGAGATCGCTGATATGATGCCAGCCCAGGTTATCCTGGCTGATAGCCTGAACCCAGTTTTCTTTATCCTGGTCGAGCGATACACCGAGTATATCGAAGTTCCGGCCTTTGAACTTCTGGTAAGCCGCCACTACATTCGGGTTTTCTTTGCGGCACGGAGCACACCAGCTTGCCCAGAAATCTACCAATACGTATTTTCCTCTAAGTTCGCTCAGGGCAAAGGTATCGCCGGTGGGCGTGGGTAACCTTAGATCAGGGGCGGGTTGATCGAGCAATGGATAAGCTGGTGCTTCAGGCTGCACCTGCATTGCTATAATGCTGCGGAAACGAGCGATGCCACTGTGTTCCGGGAACCTGGCAGCAGCAGCGTCCAGCAATTGCTTCAGTTGCGATGCCGGCGTCATCGGGTCGTACTGTCCGACGGCGTAACAAATTGCCGCCGGGCTGTTTGTTTTCCTGATGAAGGTGTTCAGTAAATCCCGGCGCCTTTCCACCAGGTGCTGAGCCTCCGCGTTCAACAGCGTCATCATGCTGTCAGAAGCCAGCGTATCCCGCTGCCGCGTCAGTGCGTAAAACGAGGAGTCGATCGTTTGCATCTTGTTCAGTAACTCGTGTAGTTGAGCCGATGCAACAGAACCTTCGATGGTATACCCGCGGTAGTTGTTCGCATCCAGCCGAAGCCGGATATTATGATCGTCATTAATAAAAAGCACCGGTTGTTCATTTTCAAAGACGAGCCGATAAAGTCCCTCTTCCCCGGCCATGCCACGCAGTTCGAATGTTCCAGACTTTTTAAGCGTGGTTGAATCCAGTACCACCGGAGCTTCGCCAGTGAACGGTATTTCTTCCAGGTAAACTTTCTGCTCAGTTGTATTCATTACTTTGCCGGCAATCACAAAAGCGCCGAATTTTTTCTCCCTGCACGCTGCAGCTACCAGACAGATCAATGCAAACGAAAGGTATCTCTTCATCATTCCCGTTTATAGATTGCAAATATCTGAAAGCCCGTGCAGCAATAAAAAAAGAAAACCGCTGTTAGATAACAGCGGTGAATGCTACATGAGAGACTAATCCAAATATTTAAAGGCTTGCCTTTTTCAGCTGCTTTGGAAATATAATATCAGCAGTGCGACTGGCGCCGGCCCGCTGATAGCTGACTTTCACCGAGTCGCCGGGTTTCACATCTTTCATGGCCTCGCGCAGGTCATCGACCGATTTCACATCTTTTCCGTTAAAAGATATTATTACGTCGTCCTTCTGCAAACCGGCTTTAGCTGCCGGTGTTTCCTCGCTTACATCCAGCACCTTTACCCCGTTGCCCTGTTCAAGATCCTGGATCTGCAACCCGAGCCTCGGGCCGTGGCTGAAACGAAAACCGTTCATGTCCCCATCAAAGTTGAAACTGAAGCCTCCATCGCCCGGTACAAAAGTTTTCGCCCGGTTGCTGTTTTTTTGCAGCGTAGCAGTAACGGTGGCTTCTTTGTCACTCCTTTTGTACGTCACCTGGACCTGATCGCCTTCTTTATACTTACCTACGGCTTCGTACAGGTCATCAGCGTCGGAGATTTTCGTATCGCCTAAGGCGGTGATCACATCGCCTTCTTTCAAACCCGCTTTTTCAGCGGCGCTACCTTTTACTACCTCGCTGATTTTCGCGCCACCTTCTACAGATTCCATACTAACCCCCAGCACCGCCTTGTTTGAGCCTTCCATAAAAAAAAGATGGTCCATACCGGTTATTGCCCTTGGTGCCCGAGGTGGCCTCGGTGGCCTTGGAGGTGCTACCCAGGCACGGCCTCCGCGTACAAAGGCATGCTCACCAGGTTCGGCAGTAATCACTTCCACTTCTGCTCCCTTATACTGGTCTGCCGGCTTGCCGTTAATCAATACTTTATCACCGGTGATCTCCACAGTTATTTTCTCGTCAGTTTCACCAGTTCGGACGATGACAGTCTTTGACGTCTTCTTCGTCTCTTTTTCTGTTTTTACTTTTTGAGCGTTGGCTGCAGTCATAGCTAATAATCCGGCAAAAGCTAAAACCGCGAATCTCTGGTTGATATTCATAATTCAGGTTTTTTTCGTTCTACGAAAGTTTTAGTACATCAAATATAAAGAGAATACCTGTTATACGAAAGCTTTCGGAAATGTTAAATCGAATTTGAACCTGATAATTCCTTTAGCCTGCTTTGCCGGAAAACCTGATCAGTCAGCGCTACCGGGGTACCCTGCTTAAAAGCTGTCCTGGTACCAGTTCCGGCGTGGCCTGAGAGAATCGGGAAATAAAAAAGGTGCCCTTGAAGGCACCTTTTTTAATATAAACCAGTTCAGGGTTACTTCATAACAATCTTGTAGTTCGAAGCCCCAACGGCGCCAGTGCTACCGTTTACCAGGTCAATTCCAAAAGAGAGTGAACGATCACAGGCAGAGAAGGTGTTCACTGCAGCAGATGCAGTTGAGGTTCTCACGTGTGTAAGTCCGCCCGTATAGGTTTTACCTGTAGGCTGCAGGGGTATCGTCACCTTAAAGTTGGCTGGATCAGTCCAGTCCAGGGTAACGTTTAGGTCATTCCAGCCATCGTCATAAATATTGCTGATGGTACCGGTTGCTTTAGTAGTAGAGCCGGCAACCATTGTCAGGTTATTTAAAGACGTGGTATAAGGACCGTAGCTGAAAGCACCGGCAGACGTATACTCCCTTGTGTCGGTATAGTTACCTCCCAGCGCCGTCAGGCTCGGAGGGCAATAGCGCCTTAAAGTGAGCATCAGTGAATCTCTTCCGCTGCCAAAGGCAGGAACGTCGCCACCACTGATCTTGATCTTCAGGATGTGCGAAGTACCCGCAGCTATGTTAGCAAAATTACCGGTGATCGGCAGGTTGGCTACCGCCTGTCCTGCTGGTATAACGATACTTGCCGGAGCTGTATAGTGCGTACCAGCTACTGCGGTAGTTGAACTATACGATAACTGAATCGTCCTGTCCTGGCTGGATACCGAAGTAACGCCCACAGGAATGTTGTACACATTATCCGGTGCAGCTGCGCCTACATAGAAAGTCCGGGCGAGCGGAGCATTCAGGTCAGTGTAGGCAAACTTTGCCCTTGAGGGTACGTTCAACGGGTCAACATCCACTGTCAGGTTGTTCTTCTTACAGGAAAGAACACCCATCACACCGGAGATCGCCAGCAGGGTTAACAGAAATGAATATTTTCTCATTGTCGTTCGTTTATCTTTTATCGATTATGGATTTTGATCAGAAAGCGGAATCTTCGGGTTGTTGTCCAGCTCATTCTGAGGAATCTTCATCAGGTACCTCGGATCGGCTGCGGTTGTGGTATAGATACCAGGATTGAAATTCGGAGAACCATGGTTGCCCGGTCCGGTAGGACGGTTCATACCGTTTTTCAGCCTCTTGATATCAATCAGTGCAAAACCTTCACCCCAGAGTTCAATACGGCGCTGCAGCAGGATCTCGTTGATCAGTGCGGTACCGCTGAAGCTCGCAGCGGAGTAAGCAGGGTATCTTGTCTGCACCAGTGTCTCAAGCACCGTACGTGCAGGTGCATCCTGTCCCTGGCGAGCCAGTGCTTCAGCTTCGATCAGGTACATTTCTGCCGCCCGCATGTACAGGTAATCAGCAGCCCAGTTACCCGGCGTAGGTACGCGGAACTTGAGCTGGTTGTAGTCAGGGTTGGCACTGGTACCAGTACCAGGAGCCCTGAATACAGTTTTACGAACGTCACCTGCAGGGATCTGGTCGTACAGGTCTTTAGCGATCTTTTTCTGACCACCCAGTGCTGCGTAACCACCGGTTGAGATATCGATATGCGAGAAGAAAGAAGCGTAGATAGTCGCCTCGGCTGAAGGAATCAGCGAACCCCACATCCACTCAGGGTTGGAGATCTGAGAGAATCCAGACTGGTATTGTGCAGAGCTCATCAGGGTATAGCCCTGGCGAGCCTGGTTTGCTTTAGTAGCTGCAGTTGCCCAGTCTTCTTTCAGCAGTGCCACTCTGGCTTTGAAACCACGAACAACAGAAACGTCGATCGCTACCTTGCTGGCCCTTGGCTTGCCGGTGAGCAGCGTTTCAGCATTGTTCAGGTCAGTTTCGATCTGGTCGTATACCTGCTGCAAAGTTCCGCGCGATTTTGTATCTGTTTCTTTTGCAGAAGTGTGAACCGGAACACCCTTGGCAGTTTCATTACCCTTGTAAGTCTGCTGCCAGTAGTTAGCGAGGTAGTAGTAGGCATAAGCCCTGAGGCCGTAAGCCTGGCCTTTCAGGTTGTCCTTCTCAGCCTGCGTACCCGCAGCTGCGTCGATATTATCCAGGATAGTATTGGCAGAGCCAATCATACTGTAATAATAATACCACGCGTTGTGCGGCTGCCTGTTTGCGGTTGCCTGCTGCCACTCGGTATACTGGTAAACGGCGTTGTACCATCCATAACCCTGGGTATGTACAATCATGTCCTGGCCCATCAGGTCGTTTGACAGGTCCCATGATTTTTGTCCGTAATCATCATGCCTGCCACTACCACCCGGTGAGAAGGCAAACATTTTCTTGTATGCACCGTCCAGGTACAACTGGATCTTACCGGTTGTTCCGAACAACTTTTCCGGTCCAACCGCGTTGCTCGGCTCGGTGGTAAGAAAATCTTTCTTACAGCCCGCCATCACTAAAGACAGCAGCAGCGGTAAGGCAAGAAATTTTATTTTTTTCATTTCGATTAATTTAACTGGGATTATAAATTGACGTTAAGACCAAATGTTACAGTACGGAAAGGAACATAGCTCGCATCGGAAGTTCCGGTGAATGCGCGCTGCGGATCCATACCTTTCTTAGCTGTGAACAGGTAAGCGTTGTCTACGTTACCGAACACCTGCAGGCTTGATACATGCAGACGCTTAACAGCGCTCGCAGGTAAAGTATAGCTGAGGGTAATGTTCTTGATGTTCAGGTAAGAAGCATCGAACAGGAAACGGCTCGATACACCATCCTGCTGCGCGATACCGTTCTGTACTTTAGGTATGTTCGTTACATCGCCCGGCTTCTGCCACCTTTTCAGGATGTCACTGTGCCATGCGGTACCATATGCACCGGAATGCATCAGGCCGGCGTAGTTACCATCATAGAACTGACCGCCATATGCAAAGGTCATCAGGATAGAAAGGTCGAAGTTCTTATACCGGAAAGAGTTGGTCAAACCACCATTGAAATCAGGGATAGCTGAACCAAAACGGTAGAAGCTTGCCTGGGAAATGTTTGCTGTCAGTACTCTTTCACCTGTAGGCTTACCGTCTGTACCCACAACGTCTTTGTAATACAGCGCTTCACCGGTAGCAGCGTCAACACCTGCAAACTCTCTCAGCCAGAATGACTGCTGGTCGTAGCCTGCGGTGATCTTCTTGGTACCGTTCACATAACCACCGGTTGCATCTGCCTTGGGGTAAGTGCTTACTACCTTATTATTCAGATGGGTGAAGTTCAGGTCGATTCTCCAGTCAAAGTTACGCTTGCGGATGGCGTTGTAACCCAGCTGAAGTTCGATACCTGTGTTCCTTGAAGAACCGATGTTGCGGTAGATGATCTGGTAACCACCGGTAGCACCACCGAGACTCGGTGCGAGGTTCTCGGCGAAGATCAGGTCTTTGTTCGTATTGCGGAAGTACTCGATAGTACCCTGGAGACGGTTTTTCAGAACTGCGAAGTCAAAACCAACGTTGAACTTCACGCTCTTTTCCCAGATCAGCTCAGGGTTTGCCTTAGTGGTAGTAGCCTGGTATTGTCCGAGACCATTTGCGTAATACCAGTCAACGTAATTGTACAGGTTACCGATACCCTGCTGCCCAACTTCACCATAGCTCACTTTGAACTTCAGGTCGTTCACCCAGTTTACATTCTTCATGAAGTCTTCTCTCACGATCCTCCAGCCTGCACCGGCAGAGTAGAAGTTACCCCACCTTACGTCAGGATGGAATCTTGAAGTACCGTCACGGCGATAGTTAACGTTCAGCAGGTACTTGTCGTTGTACTCATAGTTCACCTGTCCGAAGTAGCTCTCAATAGTATTCACGTCTTCGGAAGAACCTGGTGTGCCTTCTGTGGTACCGGCGTTATCCAGTTCTGTGAAACCAGGGAATGAGAAACCGGTTTTGGTAGCATTCATCTGGTTGTACTTCCACTTCCAGGATTCGTGTCCTGCAAGGGCCCTGATATTATGGTTATCGAATACCTTGTTCCAGTTCAGAAGCTGGTTGGAAGTAATCGAGATCATCCTGTCATACTGCTTGGTTGACCTGCCCTGCACGTTCAGCGCATCACCATTCTGCCCGTTCTGGAATGTGGTAGCGTTGTCTTCATTCACTGTTAAGCTGAGGTTGGTTCTGAAAGTGAAATTCTTCAGGAACCTGATCTCAACATAAGGCTGAGCGTTTGCGTTGATTGTCTTTGTGCTACGCTCGTCCTGGGCAAGTGAGCCGAGGAGGTTGGAGTTCGCTGCATAAGGCCTTGCACCCATTTGGGTAGGCAGACCCCAATCAAGCACTTTTTCGCCAGTCAGTGGATCCAGTACAAAAGCGCCTGTAGTCAGGTCACGCTGCCATACCGGGTAGATCGGACCCATGTTCCTTGAGTAGTAGAACGGGTTTGATGTGAAAGCCCCGGTAGAGATTACACCAGTATTGGTGGAATAGGTTCCGTCGATAGACACACCGGCATTCATCCAGTCTGTTGCAGCAGTGTTCACATTTGAGCGGAAAGTATAACGCTTGAAGTTGGTAAACTTCATGATACCGTCTTCGCTCAGGTAACCTGCAGACAGGTAGTAGTTTGTTTTGTCGCTTGCTCCAGCTACAGAAACAGTAGCGTTAGTACGGGGAGCTGTGCGGAAAAGTACATCTTCCCATGAATCGTTCCAGAGAAGCTGGGCATTGGGGTTCAGCTTTCCTGTTGCAGGATCAACCAGTGTTGCACCCGAAACATTATAAGCATTGTATACGAGGTGATTCGCGTCAGTCAGCTGCTGTGAAGCCAGAACACCAGCCTGTGTGGCAGACATATTCTGCCCGTACTGGAATGCGTTGCGGGTAGCTTCCCACATCATCTCGTAGTACTCTTTCGGAGCCAGCCTGTCGTACTCAGGTATACCACGGCTCATAAAGCCCTGTGACACCCTTGCATTAACTGCAGGTCTTCCTTTTTTACCGCTCTTGGTATTGATCATGATCACACCACCAGCGGCACGTGAGCCGTAAAGCGCAGAAGCTGTTGCATCTTTCAGGATCGTAACAGACTCGATGTCTTCAGGAGCAATTGCATTGATGTTACCGTAGTAAGGAACGCCATTCAGAACGAAAAGCGGAGCAGTGCTACCTGTTACAGAAGAAAAACCTCTCAACAGAATGGAAGCGCCGGAACCCGGAGCACCACCACCATTGGTAGCCATTACACCCGGAGCAAGACCTTCAATAGCCTTGGTTACAGAAGCAACCTGTTGCTTTTCGATCTGCTTGGTGCTGATCGTTGCCTCAGAACCGGTGAACGCAGTCTTTTTAATAGTACCGTAAGGAACGGTAACCACTACTTCGTCCAGGTCCACATCAGAAGCAACCATGGAAATCGTCACACTGCTCTTTCCGGCAATGTTCACTTCCTGGTCTTTGAAATTGAGGGAACTGATCACTAAAGTTGTCGCATTCTGGGGAACGTTCAGGCTGAACGAACCATCACTACCGGTGGTAGTACCGATTTTGGTACCCTTCACCTGAACGGCTGCCGCCGCCACCGGATTACCTTGTGCATCCGTTACTTTACCCGTAACGGTGCGTGTTGCCTGCGCCCAAACCTGGCTGATAGCCAAGCTAATGCACATGGCAAGTAAGACGAGTTTTCTCATAAAAGTCTCCGAATTTTAGTTTAAGAATCACAATATTAGTGGAAAAACGAAATTTAACACACCTTTTTCATGACAAATTCCATAAATGGAATGCTGCACAAAAAACTGATTAAAATCAGCTTATGACACTACTATGTCAATAAAAACCAAGAGCCTGCGAGTGCAGGCTCTTATATGTTCCGTAAATGTTTTATACCTGTTTTATCAGAATTTCTGGATAGTTGAGGCAGCAATTTTATTTCCGTTCCCGTCCAGCACCTGCAGGCGGTAAACACCAGCAGAGAGGCCGGTCGTAACCATGTCCAGGCTGTTGGTTCCGGCTGCAAGTACTGTCGTCTGCGAAAGCACCAGTTGACCGGTGGCGTTGTACAGGTTGATTTTAGCTTTACCAATGGCTGCAACCGTGCTGACAGAGATATTGAGGCGGTCTCTTACCGGATTGGGATAAACCGTTAATTCAGGCTGCTTTCCGTTTACCAGTAAAACAACCGATGAATACTGAACACTTCCATCCTTGTTCTGAATAGCCAGGCGATAAAAGTTCTTACCTGAGAATGGCTGGTAATCCGCATAGCTGTATGGCTTGCCGGTTTCGATAGTGGTTTGTTCGCTGAGGTTTGCGAAATCAACTCCGTTACTGCTCTTCTGTAATACCAGTTTATCGACAGCATCAACAGTGGCTACCTGCCAGCTCAGCAGGTTGTGGTCTTTCTTCTGTTCGCCCCTGAAATATTCAAGTTTCAGGGGAAGCGCGGTGCCGTTGAATGTGATGTTGAAAGATGCTTTTGCATTCGCTTTCCCATCCACGTAAAGCAGGTAAGTTGTATTCGGCAACAAGCCGGTAATCGTGCTGATCGCACCATCACCTGTGAAACTTCTGCAGGCTACGGGGTCCGCATAATCATCCGGCGATGCAGGTGGTGTACTCCTGTTAAACAAGGCAAGGCGGAAATAAGGAAGATAGATGCCTGTACACGTTGCTGCAGCCGAAGCCGGCGAAATCTGGAAATTCGATACAGTTAAATCCAGATCGCCGCCTGCCGCAGAAGTCCGTATAGGCAGATAGAGGTTATTCGTTACGTTGGTTCCTGTTGCGCTGCAGAGAATGATGTTATACGGGGGATCATTCTTTTTGTTTGAGGTGGCATGTTCAAGATCAAAGTTCGCCACCAGCCCGGATGCAGTTGGAACCGAAGAAAAACTCGCGGGAATCTCGTCTTTTGCATCCACCGTTTTGGTCAAAGGCACCATATTCGTCTGGCTTGTACAAAGACCATAGTTTGTAGTGGTACCATTGATTGTATAAAGAGATCCGGAATAAGCTGACTGGTCCGGCGATGTGCGCTTCACACCGTTGCTGACCGCGTAGTGCATCAGCTTACCGGGGTTTGCGTTGGGACTTGCGCCCTGCAGTCCATCGTTGATGTGACCAAGGTTGAGCCCATGGCCAAGTTCGTGGAGGATCACCGTTTCCAGGTCAATCTGCCCGGAGGCAGGGGCACAGGGGCCGTACGAAAAAGAGGTGGTACCACTGGAATAACTGCTCCTTAATACGATGTCAAACTCCGGCTTGCGGTTGTCGTAGGCGCTACCGCAGGTTTGTGTCCAGGAATAACAAACCCCGAGCACTCCTGAACTGAGCGGGGTTCCACCATTCGCGTTGAAATTATCCATCATCACCACGCAGCTTCCATCGAGCGATACAGACTCAGTACCTGTAGTGCCTCCGTCCGGAACGTTGGCACCGGCTAGTTCTACCCAGGTTTCCAGGGCGCGGTTAAAAGTAGCCGTAGCTTCTGGGGTCATGTTCGTGGAATACTTCATGGAGTAGCCACCGGCGCCGTTTGCACCAACCAGGTTGGATTGCTTTCCGTTATTTGAAAGAATACTGTAATTGATGTTCAGTGTGCTGGGTGAACCCGTACTGACTCCGGAAGCATCCCTTACATAAAACATTCCTGTTCCTGCGCGCGTCGGAACGCGAAGCTTGATTTCAGTATCGCTCCAGGAAATGATGTGGTTGTCGCTGTATGCCACCGTATAGTTAGGCGTTCCGTTGTTGTTGTTTGCGTCCCAGAAAAGTACTGCTGCGCTGCCACTGGCGGTTCCAAACCCCGTACCGGTGATCGTAAGCACGTTGTTGGGCGCGTCGAGGGTGGCGCCTGCATTCACTGTTGCAGGCGAGAACGAAGTAATGAACGCATTTGTCTTTGCGGCAAGACCCGGATTTTTGAAATTATCTATATCGAACGAAGGATCTGCTATAACAGGCTGTTGACCGGTGAGCGAGATCAGCAGCGGATACAACTGTTGTTCTATGCCGGTAAAGGAATTAAAGGGGTCACCAGCCACGTCATTGAAGGGGTCGTATTTGAAAAATCCCTGTGAACTGGCGTATACATCAAAGAGCTGGTTTCCTGTTGCAGGCGAAAGAATGTTTCCCTGGTTTGGAAAACAGAAAAAGACTCCGAGATCGCCGGAGCGAAGTTCAAGCAGGTCACTTGCAGAAACACTGGTATTATCCACTGTTCCGCCCTGCGTAAGCACCTCGATAAACGGCGCTGAAACTTCTCCCTTGAACGTTTTAAAAACCTGGATTTTGTTGGAGGTGTAAATCATGGTGTGCTGTGCGTTCCAGAACGAGGTCTGCGCCACCACTTTACCTTCTGCAATCAGGCTGGAATGCTGCGCCTTTTCCTCATTTTCAACCTTATAGAGTTGTGCCAGGGAGGGCGTAGCGGTAACCATCAATGCCACTAAAGCAAAGTACAATTTTCTCATTATAATATTTTTGACGGCCGAAAGTTAGGGTAAGTTTTCAATAAAACCGGGGCTAGGAGCGCTTCTTAGTCCTGAAGCCACTTAAATTATTATTAATTGCCGCGCAGGCGCAGTAAAACAGATTGCTGCTTAGGAAGATTGGTACCCGATATTCGCAATTTACCGCCTATTCTCCGGCACTGCCGGCCGGTCTGGCATTGGCACCGGCTTTCCGTGCCGGCTTTGTTTTAGAGGCGGCGGACCTGGACGAACCAGAGGCCTGAAACACTATCTCAGACAGTGATTGTTCTTCCGGTTTCAGGCATATGTTCAATGCTGCATCACCGGTAACCTGCACCTGCTGCATGGAGAATCCGGGGAAGGAGCATTGCAGGGTTCTGATGCTGGCTGCAAGTACAAGAGTAAAGTTCCCGGCTGTGTCAGTGGTTGCTTTTACGTTTGCACCTGCAGCCCATACTACTGCTCCCGCGAGCGGTTTCCCTTCAGGGTCGGTGATTTTTCCTTTTACAGAATTTAATTCCTGTGCGGAACCGCGGAGCGAAAGCAGCGCAAATCCTGCAAAAAGGACAAAAAGTTTTCTCATGTGCATTATGACTTGGTACTAAGTTATGCCACCACACAACACGAAACGCCGGAAAACAAAAAATTTATTCATGAGCCCCGTCGGGCCGATTCCTCCTCTCCCTGGAAAAACTCAGGATCAACACCGGTAATAAAACAAGATTGGTAAGTGTTCCCACCAGCAGGGTAAGCGAAGTGAGCCAGCCAAGTGCACGGGTGCCTCCAAAGTCACTGAAACAGAAAATAACAAAGCCGGCAATTAAAACCAGCGAAGTGTAAATAATACTCAACCCGGTATGGCGGATCGTTTGCACAAGTGTATGCTGCACATTGAAATTATATAATGCGAGTTCCTGTTTATAATTCACCAGGAAACGTATGGTAATGTCTATCGCAATTCCGAGTGCAATAGAGAATATAAGTACCGTCGAAGGCTTGAGTGGAATGCCCGCCCAGCCCATTAATCCCGCCGTGATAAGCAGGGGGATGACGTTCGGTATCAGCGAACACAGCAGGATGCGAAATGAACGGAAAAGGTAAAGCATGCAGACTGCGATCAGCAGGAACGCCCAGAAGATACTATCGCGCAGGCCGCTGATGATGAACCGCAGTCCTTCTAAAAACGTCACGCTCGCTCCGGTAAAGGTTACCTTGTACTTAGCCGGGTCAAACACGGAGTCTGAAACCTGCCGCATCCGCCCCAGGAATACCGGCAACCTGGCGCTGCCGATATCTTTCATGTTTACGCTGATACGCGCAGCGCTGAAGCTGTCACGGCCGACAAATGAACTCATCAGTTTCTCAACTCCCGTAGATTGCCTTGTTGTATCACCGGAACGAACAATAGTTCTCACGGAAGGGGGAATGGCCATGGGCAGGATATAGCTGGAACTGTCATTGTCATAAAAACCCTGGTTGAAAAATTTCATTCCCTCCACGATACTGAGGGGCCTGGCTGTTTCCGGCATCTGGTTTACAATCCCGGAAAACTCTTCAATATCCAGCAGCACCTCCATATCACTGGCAAACACGCCGTTTTTCTTCCGGGTGTCCACTACAATCTCCAATGGCATCACCCCGTGAAAATTGCTTTCAAACCATTTGAGATCGGTATAAATGCGGTCTTTGTGCGGCAGGTCGTCAACAATAAATCCTTCGCTACGCAGCCGGAACAAACCTGCTACCGCGGCCAGAATTACAATAGTAGTAATCACATAAACAGTCTTACGGTGATGTATGGTCCATCGTTCGATGCGCAGCAGGAAACGCTCGAGTAATTTGTTATCGAGGTAGCGCGTGTGTTTGGGTTTTGGCTCCGGCAGGTAAGACAGTACTGCGGGTATAAACACCAGTGAAATAAAAAACAAAGCCATGATGTTGATACCTGCCACTGCGCCGAATTCATATAACAATGCGCTTTTGGTGAGTGCAAACACGGCAAATCCCACCGCGGCGGCGATATTACAAAACAAGGTAACCACTCCCATTCGCCCTACCATCGTAATCAGCGCCTGGTTCTTGTTGCCGGTGTCGCGGTAAGCGGAATGATATTTATTCAGGAAATAGATACAGTTGGGAACACCTATCACCACAACCAGTGGCGGAATCAACGCGATGAGCAATGTAATCTTGTAACCCAGTAAGACAATCGTACCAAGGCTCCAGACCACTCCAACGAGTACTACCACGAGACTGATGAGCATCGCGCTGAATGAACGGAAAAACATCAGCAGCGTAATCGCGCTCAGCAATAAAGAACCGATCAGGAATGCATTCATTTCCTTTTTGATCCGGTTCCCCACCTCTGTTCTGATGAAAGGCAACCCGCTTACCCTGGCATTAATGCCAGTTTCATTCTCAAACGCATGCACACAATCCATCACTTCGGCTACTAGCCTGGTGCGGCTCCTGCTGTTGATCGTGTCTTTGTTAACCCTTACGCCTGTGATATAGGCGTTTGTTTCGGGGTTATATAACAGTCCGCGATAAAAAGGAAGATTTTCAAAATTGCTTCTTGCGCTGTCAAGTGAAGGCTGATCCCGGAATGGCCAGGCGAAGATTTTCTCAGGTACAAGTTTTTCCGCACTGTCCTTCACCAGCATCACGGTTTCCGGAATACTTAAGACATCTTCAACTCCTTTCACTGATTTCAACCGTTGGTGAAGCCTTGCCGCAGCGTTAAACACGGTTGGGGTATAAAACGTGGTTGATTCGATGCCGATCGCAAGCGTTCCACCGTCATCTCCAAACCGCTTTTTAAAGGCTTCGAATTCCTGGTATCGGGGATTATCGGTAGGTATTGCTCTCGTAAATTCATAACTCAGTTGCACCTTCGACGCAAAGTAACCCATGACCCCAGTTGCAACAACCAATATTACCAGTAGCGGAAGCCTGAATTTTACAAGCAACTGTCCCGTCTTATACCACATTAACACAAATTTGTTCGGGCAAAGAAACAGGAAAAAAGATAAACACCCGGCGACCCGGAATTGATGTACGCACTGGAATATTGCGGAACTCCGCCAATAAGCCGGCTAACGAATTAACAACTCGAAACTACTGTTGCGGCTGGTTCCCGCGGCAAAATCCGTGAGCAGGTTCCTGAATATTGTAAAAGACCATATTTTCTTCCGGGTTTTCCTTATTGACTCCCCGGATCCGGAGATTTCCGCATAATCCGGGAACAAGAATTACCATTGTGCTGTTCAGCATTTACGAATAGCATTCGGGATTATACTATTATCATCGGCTGACAGCGGCCGATTAAAACAATTGATGCCCCGATACAACAACGATTGAGATCCGGGGAAACGTTTAACTGAAGACAATGCCGCTGCAACAAGCTGTCATTCTGTCTTTTCCGGCAAAGACCTTCAATGCGGCACAAGATTTAAGGTAGCTAAAGGATAAAAGCAAGTAACATGGCAAAAAAGCAAAACGACAATAAACAGCAGCTCAGCCAAACAGGTAACCAGGATGCAACGCAGCAGGGAACAGCCGATAGCAATAATCAATTCCCCGGCTATCCGCATTATTCTCCTAAAGAAGATATTATGGACGGACGTAGCGATACCGAACGGGTGAATCTTGATGTGGAGGGATTGCCGAGTTTCCATAACGCAGGCACCCCGCACCGCCTGAACCCTGGCGTTGAACAACGGAGCGAAGAGCGTGGCCCGGTCGAGGACAATCCGGAACAGGATCCGGATCTGCGTATCGCCATGGGAACCGAGGCTGATGTAACGGCCGAAGAACGGATGATGCTGGAAGACGACATGTATTATCCCACGCAGGATGAGGACCGTCTGAGGCAGGCGAGACTGGACGACACCGATTTTGACGGAGAGAAATTAAACGAAGAGAGTTTTGGTGCAGGACAGGCAGAGAGTGGCGCCGATCTGGATATGGACAGCGTGGAAGCAAATCCGGAAGATGACGCCCTTGGACAGGGTGATGAAGAGAACCAGTACTGGAGCCTCGGTGGCGGTGAAAACGACAATATCGTGGAGGGTACTCCGTAACGCTGAAAGGAAACCACTCCGTTTCCTTTCACGTATCATTGAGCGTTATTTGTATTGCCTGCTTTTTACGGAATAACTCGTTCCCGGTGTTTACACCGTTGTCTTTTCGGCCGGAACAAATTCGTCTGCCGCGGCAGTAATGGCGTTCATTTCATCCACACTGAGATTAAATGAAAGCGCCTTTACATTATCTTCCACCTGTTGTACATTCCTGGCTCCAACCAGTGCGCAGGTAATACCGGGGCGATTCACCGTCCAGTTGATTACCAGTTGGGCCAATGTTGCCTGGTAGACATCAGCAATAGGTTTGATCTTCTGAAGCAGGATATTCGCACGCCGTATATTTTCATCGGTATAAAACCGGTTCCCCTCCCGGGTATCTCCCGCACCAAACCGGTGACCCGGTTGTATTTTTCCTGTCAGCAACCCGCGCTGAAGCGGACTATAAGCAATAATGCTCATTTTTTTCTCCATTGCCTGGGGAATTACGTTTTTCTCCACGTCACGAAAAACCATTGAATAAGGCACCTGGTTAGAAGCAAGCTGAATTGTCTGCAGTGCTTCTTCAACCAACGCAGTATTGTAGTTACAGACACCTGCTGCCCTGACTTTTCCCTGTTGAATCAGCCGTTGAACCGCTTCGAATGTTTCATGCAGAGACGTGGTAGAATCCGGCCAGTGAATCTGGTACAGATCAATGTAATCAGTACCGAGCCGCCTGAGGCTGTCTTCGCATTCTTTCACGATACGCTTTGCCGATGCCAGTTTATAGATTTTGACCGGTCGCCCCTCGTTATCCACCGAGTCGAAGTAAAATTCGCCTTCCGCTGTTTCCCAGTTCATCCCGAATTTGGTGAGCAACTGGTACTTCTCCCTCGGAATACCCCGCATAGCCTTTCCGACCAGTTCTTCGCTCCTGCCAAATCCGTAAACCGGGGCGGTATCTATTGTTGTAATCCCGCTGGCAAATGCAGCATGTATCGCGTCTATCGCATCAGATTCTTCCGCTCCGCCCCACATCCATCCGCCGATCGCCCAGGCGCCAAAAGCCATAGGGGTCACCAACACTCCTGAATTTCCCAATTGTCTCTTTTCCATAGACATTTCGTTTTTATGATGCAGCAGCAGCTACATCGCATACAAAATTACCGGATTTATTCCGCGGCTATGCTCGGGCGGACGTATCGCTCCGGAAATTCAAGACAATTCAAACAAATCGTTAATTCGCCCCGGTTCTCCGCATCTGTAAAAAAAATCCACTGCCGCTATTTCTGCCGGTAAGCCTGGAGAGTATATTTGCAGCCGATGGCAAGGATATTCATGACAATTATGATCTGTTTCATGGCAGTGGGACCACTGGCGCATGGATATCTTGCTTTTAAGCTGAATGCCCTGCAAACCCTGGTGGCTGAAGAAGAAACACACGAGGAGAAATCACAGGGCAAAGCAAAAAACGATCTGAAGGATCAGTATCTTTCTTCATTCTCCTTTCATCAACATATCACGGATGACCTGCTCAGGTCTGCATACGGTCACTATCTGATCGTACTCTCGAAAGGATATGCGGGCACACCATTAATGCCTCCGGAAACAATCTGATCTCGCTGTTCCCATGGACACTTATCCATGGAAGCACTATGCATCTTATTGTTTCAACTAAACATCCTTTTATGATGAAAAGATCTGCATTTGCAAATCTCAAACATGATATACCCGCCGGTATCGTTGTATTCCTGATTGCGGTGCCGCTTTGCCTCGGCATAGCACTCGCTTCAGGAGCACCGTTCTTTTCCGGACTGATCGCGGGAGTGGTAGGCGGTGTTATTACAGGCTCCCTCAGCAATTCAAACCTCAGCGTAAGCGGACCCGCCGCCGGCCTGACTGCAATTGTACTCGCAGCGATTACGCGACTCGGCAGTTTCGAGATATTTCTTGTTGCGGTAGTACTGGCCGGTGTGATCCAGCTGGCATTTGGTTTTCTGAAGGCCGGCATCATTGCCAATTACATACCCGGAAACGTTGTCAAGGGTATGCTGACGGCGATAGGAATAATAATCATATTAAAGCAGATACCTCACGCATTCGGTTATGACAAAAACGGCGAGGGGCAGCTTGCTTTCCTGCAGCCGGATGGGAATAACACCATTACCGCGCTGCTGGAACCGCTCTGGGGTATCCACGTCGGCGTGACGATCATTACCCTGATTTCGTTGTTTTTACTTATCATCTGGGAAAAACCATTCATGAAGCGTTTCAGGATCATTCCCGGTGCGCTGGCAGTGGTGATTATAAGTATCGTGCTGAATGCCCTGTTCAAGGCTTTCATTCCATCGTTTACAGTAAGCAGCGAACACCTTGTACAGGTGCCGGTTGCCGGGAGCGTTGAGGAGTTCACCGGCCTGTTTCTTTTCCCGGATTTCGCAGGTTTAAATAAGGAAGTGGTCATCACAGCTTTAACGCTGGCGGTTGTTGCTTCCGTGGAAACGCTGTTGTGTATTGAAGCGGTTGACAAACTGGATCCTGAGCGAAGGGTAACATCGCAAAACCGCGAATTGAAAGCACAGGGAATGAGTAATATCATTTCCGGCCTGCTTGGCGGCCTTCCGGTTACCAGCGTTATTGTCCGCAGCAGCGCGAACCTCAATGCCGGCGCGAAGTCAAAGGCTTCAGCGATTTTTCATGGAATACTGATACTGGTCTGCATTATCCTGGTTCCTGGCATTCTGAATATGATTCCATTGGGAGCGCTGGCAGCGGTACTGCTGCTCACCGGGTACAAACTGGCAAGAATATCCATTTTCAGGCAGATGTTCTCGAATGGAAAATACCAGTGGATACCGTTCTTGGTCACGGTGGTTGCCATTGTTTTTACGGACTTGCTGACGGGAGTTGCGCTCGGACTCACCGCAAGCATCTTCGCTATCCTGTATGGTAATATGAAGAACTCGTATTATTTCCATAAAGAAGAACATCACGAAGGGGAGATTATTCGCATTCACCTTTCCGAAGAAGTATCTTTCCTGAACAAAGCAAGCATCAAGCTCACACTCGATCATATCCCGGAGAATACCCGCGTAGTGATCGATGCTACAGAAACGCAGTACATCGACTTTGATGTGCTGGAACTGATCCGCGAATTCCAGGCAGTGAAAGCCCCGCAGAAGGGCATCCAATGTTTACTGGTCGGATTCAGGGAGAAATACGGCATCACCAACAATCACAACGTTCATTCAGAAAAACTGGCAGAACTGCCAGGCAATAACGTTAATGCAGCATAATCTGTAAACCACAAAACATTTAAACATGAGAACATTTAATAAAGAATTACAGCAACAAATTTCACCTATCCAGGCGCTGGAAATCCTGAAAGAGGGAAATAAACGATTCGTCAGCAATCTCAAAATGAATCGCAACCTGCTGCAACAGGTAAACGAAACACGCGATGGCCAGTGGCCTTTCGCTGTTGTACTCAGCTGCATCGACAGCCGTACTTCAGCCGAGCTCGTGTTTGACCAGGGTCTGGGTGACATATTCAGCATCCGTATAGCCGGGAACATCGTAAATGACGATATCATCGGCAGTATGGAATTCGGCTGCAAAGCAGCAGGTGCTAAAATCATCGTCGTACTGGGTCACACCCGTTGTGGTGCTGTGAAAGGCGCCTGCGATGGAGTAAAGCTGGGAAGCCTGACCGGCCTGCTCGGGAAGATACAGCCTTCCATCGATCTGGAACACGAAACACTTACTGAAAGGAACGCGTCAAACGCTGCGTTCGTAGAGAACGTGGCGGCCATCAATGTACACCGCACGGCTATATCGATCACTGAGAAAAGTGCTATCCTTAACGAGATGGTTGAACGAGGTGAAATAGGTATTGTCGGTGCCATGTACGACGTGTCTACCGGCAGGGTTGAGTTTTATGAAGACACCATCCAGATCAGCAACTCCCGGTTTAAGCCGGCAGAGCAAACTGCCTGATAAATACAAAAGGTGACCGGATGGCTCAGGCTTCCAGCCGGGTGCTGGTTTTGATATCTCAATCTTTACCCATGCGATCATCCAAAAAATGCCATTTGCGCTTACCGCGTCACCGGGGCGTCTTTGGTTGTACTCACCACGCTGCCGGCGAACCGCGGTTTTAACCCGGGCATGTCTGCACCGGAAGCCTTCATCTGCGGCCAGCCCGGCGGTTTTACTGCCGGGCTGGGTGATCGCAATCGAGGTATCTACCATAATCAGAGGATCCATTCGAACTCAGGCATGGTCGGTCCCGGGGTGTGTTTCAGCCATCCCGGCTGGCATAGCTGCTCCCGGGGGCCCGGCAGGGGCTAAATACCGTCCATGTTCGGTATTGGTTCGCATCTCGCAGGCATCTTGGAGGCATCTCGTTCGCTGTCTTAAGCGAACGAGATGCGAAGGAGATGCGAACGAGATGCGAACAAGAACACAAGCTGGTGGTAACATGAACCTTCCCTCGAAGGCTGGGAACGGAGATTTCGCTTGTCGCAGTCGCACCCACAGAGGGCGGATCTGCACTATACCGGCGGCTCCGGCACTGTCCGCGTCATGGGCGCAAAGCGGAGTCGGGCAGGTTGGGTTATATGCTGATTATAGAGAAAAACCAGGATTGCTTTCAATAGACAGACTAACTCCGCCCAACCCCTTTTTAAAAACGGCGGTTTTGTCAGGGCCTGATATCATACCTGTTCAACAAGGCAAGCAATACGCCGTTGGTCCACCCAAAGCCATCCTGGGAAGGATATTCGCCTCCGCCAGCCTTACGCTTCAGATTGACCACATCGTATTTTTCCATCAGCTTGCCCGTTTCCCGAAACACCTTTTTGTTCAGATTGACCCACCGGATAGCGATCTCCTTTGCCAGCTGGTGATAGCCGTAGTTCTCAAGCCCCACAACGGTGATCCATTGTAAGGGAGCCCATCCGTTGGGAGCATCCCATTGCTGACCGGTATACTGCAGTGTAGTTACCACCCCACCTTCCTTCAGGAAATTACGGCGCAGAAAATCTGCAACCCGGGCAGCGGATTTTTTATCGGCCAGTTTAAAGTACAATGGAAACATTCCGGCCAGAGTGGGTTTATCACTCACCCTGCCACTATCGATGTTATAGTCACAAAACCATCCAAGCCGATCATTAAAAAACGTCCGGTTGAAGACCGTTCGAGCCAAATTTGTATCGGCCTGTAAAGCTTCTTTATTAACCGCGCCGAACATCTGCAGCATCTGGCTTTTCGTGGCCGTTTGCTGAAGGTTAAACACGAGGCAGTTCAGGTCCACCGGTACGGTATTCCGCGTATTGGTTGTATACAGTTCCCGGCCGCGCATCCAGCGACTGCTGAAATCCCAGCCGCTGGCCGCCGCTGTTCGCAGGTTGTTACAGGTAAGCGAAAAAACAGAATCTGCCGCCCGTTTCAGCCTGGTCTTATCCGGTATGCG
>DASVBM010000371.1:0-2505 GCA_036375835.1 Chitinophagaceae bacterium
CGCATAACTGTCGTCCAGGCATACTTCGGGTTTAATAAAATTCGCGAAGGGCTGGTAGCGGGCAATGATGGTTGCTGGTACCGTATCACTCATACACCCTTTCGACGACTTCACCGCCAGCTTCACGGTATACGTTCCGGCGGTATCGAACACGTGTGTAAAGGGCAGATCGTCTGTGCGATCGTTTACTCCGCCATCACCGAAATTCCAGTGCCAGTTGGTGAGCGAACCCACACTGGCAACCGACTGGCTGGTGAAGAGGATGTTTTTCGTTTCACATACCGGTGCAGAATGGATGAACGCCGCCACAGGCAGTGGATTTACAATCACCGGACGGATCATTGTATCGCTGCGACATCCTTTGTCTGACTCCACGTAAAGCCTTACGTTGAATGTGTCTGCCGAGGTATACAGGTGTGTGGGATCGGCCATGGAGGATACATTCCCATCGCCGAAATACCATGACCAAGAGTTAATGGACTGGCCGGTTGCCGAGCTGTTGCTCACAAGGTGTAACGAGTCGCGCAGACATATCTCTGCAGCCGACGTGAATGAAGCAGTTGGCCGCTCGTAAACGGTGTTGAATGGCTTCACCAGCTGCTGAATGCAACCGGCGTTCGAAGTCACGCTCAGTTTCACGTTATAGTTGCCGGTGGCGGTGTAATAATGAACCGGATCTTTCTGCGTGGACGTGCCGCCATCGCCAAACTCCCACTGATAGCCGAACTGGCTTTCAGAGCCATCAGCAATAGTCGACTGATTGAAGAAAGGCGCGGTACCAACCGGCAGGCAAACCGCGGCGGGGGTCTGAAATTCAACTACCGGGTTGGGTGAAACCACCAGCTGCATCGGTGTGACGGTACTCTTACATCCAACCGCGCTTTCGGTTTGCAGCGTTACATTATAGGTGCCGGTATTGACATAAGTCTGGGTAAGCGGGGCGTTACTCGTCGCGGTGATGCTGTTTCCGTTACCGAGATTCCAGTACCATTTGCTGATGGAGCCTGAAGCTATTGTCGATTGGTCAGTAAAGGTGATCACGGAATTCAAGCAGCGCGGCGAATCAACGCTGAACAGGGCAACAGGCGGCGCGTGAACAACAAAGGGCTTTATGGTATCGGTGATGCAGCCAATATCGGTGATGGCCTGAATACGCACGTTATACGACCGCGCGGTATCGAATGTTTTAACCGGGTTCGGAATGGCCGAGCCGGTCCCGTCTCCAAATTCCCAGTTCCAGAGAATTACCGGTCTTCCGTTGCCATTGGTCGCATCATTAAACTGCAATGGTTCCTTGAGACAGGGGTTAGAAGCGATGGACCAGTTGGCTACCGGCTTCGGGTAAACTACCACGTCATAGTCTATGTCCTGCTCGCCGCTGCAACCATCGGGCGTAGGATTGTTTACCACCACTTTGATCGGAAAGGTGCCGGTTGTGTTGAATTGGTAGATGGTGGGCAGCTGGTAAACGTAGAGGTCTTTACCATCTTTCACAAAACTGCTGTCGGGTGGTATCGTCGTAAGGCCGGCCGGAGGATCCAGCTGCACTGCTGCATTCGGCGAGATCGACGGCGAATTATTGAAATCCCATTTGATCCGCACGGGTTGGTAAGGTAAAGTGATCGAGAACCTGAAAGGAGCTTCGACGCAGGTTGCCGGGAAATTCACGGTCGCGTACTGGTTGCGCAGCGTAATGTACTGGTACAGGTCAATCACATTGGTGCCCGCATTATAACCATAGGATTCGGCTGCCCCGTATCCATAAGCAATGGCGTTGAAGCCACTGTCTGAATAGAGGGTGTGTGAACCGCTGCTCACCGGGAAAGCCGCATAGGAGTAAGCCGCGTCTTTCGGGTGTGCAGTGAAACTGCTCGCTTTTGATATACCGTCCAGCTTGAAACTGGAAATGCCGCCGTTTTTTATCACAACGTTGATATAGTGAGCGGTGATATTGTAGTTGGGAGTGGAATTAAGGGTGATCCTGTTGATCGTTTGCTCAACCGGGCTGATATAGATCATCTCGGGGTCACCGGGAGTTCCGTTACCTGCACATCCCTGCGTTGTGGAATACTGCGCTACGAGTACTGCCTTATCGGCTTCAATGAGGTCCGGGGTGTTGCTCGTATACTGGTAGTAAAAGCCTCCGTTCAGGCCGGTGAGGACTGTACCATTCCGCTTTACTACCGTTGTGGGATCGGTTACGGCGATCCGGAAATAGTTATTACTCTGGGACTGCGTTGGGGTGGTCAGGTATTTCCTGCCCCAGGCGTTTTTCGGGAAAACCTGTTGAATCAGGTTATCCGCGGACCCGTTGTTACAGCCAATGTTGATCTTGCCGCTGCCGGAAAATACCGCTATCCGTTTACAACCGCCGGCACCTGCACTCACCGAACGGATCTTTGAACCCGTCAGGTCGCCGCCGGAGGTACCGGTGGTAGTGGCCATCACGTTGTATATCTGTCCCTTGTTCAGGGTGATCGTAAAAGGCACATTGGCCGCCTTGCC
>DASVBM010000072.1:0-8631 GCA_036375835.1 Chitinophagaceae bacterium
TGCAGCGAACGCGCGGCGTGATCATCGGTGGCATCCTGCTGATCGTTGCGGCCTTTGCGATGATCCCTTTCTTCGGCACAGAGTTCTTGCCCGCTTTCAACGAAGGCAGTTTCACCGTTACGGTTGTGGCGCCAGCCGGCACCTCGCTGGAGGAGTCTAACAAGATCGGCAGCATCGCGGAGAAGCAGATCCTTAAAGTGGATGGCGTGGCGCTCACCTCGCGCAGGACGGGCCGCGCAGAGCTGGACGAACACGCGGAGCCGCCAGGCTATTCCGAGATCGACGTGGCAGTGGCCGAAGGAGATCACGAAGCACACCGCGACAGGATACGCGAGGATATCCGCCATAACCTCGAGGCCTTAAAAGGCGTGAACATCAACATCGGTCAGCCGATCTCGCACCGCATCGATCATCTCTTGTCGGGTGTGCGTGCTCAGGTAGCGATCCGCATCTTCGGTAATGACCTGCTGACACTCCGCTCAACGGCCAATGAATTACAGCACATCATTGCCGGTATTGACGGCGTGGTGGATGCCCAGGTGGAAAACCAGGTGATGGTGCCGCAGCTCATGATCCGCATCGATCGTAACCGCATCCGCCAGTACGGTTTACAGCCCGGTGAAGTGGCCGATGAGCTCGAAACGTTTTACAATGGCCGGGTGGTGAGCCAGGTGATCCAGGGGCAGCAATCGTTCGACCTTGTATTGCGGGTGAATGATACCATTCGGTCCAACATCGAAGAGATACGTAATACGCCCATAGCTACATCAGGCGGCGCGCTGGTTCCGCTTTACCAGCTGGCGGATATAGAAATGGAGAACAGCATCAACGCCGTAAACCACGAGAACACGCAGCGACGTATCGTTGTTTCTGCAAACGTGGAAGGAAGAGACCTGGGCAGTACTGTTGAAGCGATGCGGGCGGCGGTCCAGCGCAATCTGCCGCTGCCGCAGGGTTATTATATCGAATGGGGCGGGCAGTTCGAGAGCCAGCAGTCGGCTACCCGGCTGATCACGATCCTGAGCCTGTTTTCATTCCTCGGGATATTCCTTGTGCTCTACAGTCATTTCAGGTCCTGGCAGATCGCGGTGCAGATCATGCTCAATATCCCGCTGGCGCTGATCGGCAGCGTGATCGCGGTAATGCTGACCGGCGGTGTGTTCTCGATCGCAACGATCGTGGGTTTTATCACCCTCACCGGTATTGCTTCGCGTAATGGCATCATGATGATCTCGCATTACATCCATCTTGTGGAACACGAGGGGGAAACCTTCGGTGATAAAATGATCATCCGCGGTTCGCAGGAGCGGCTCGTGCCGGTATTGATGACCGCGCTGGTGGCAGCACTGGCCCTGATTCCGCTTACACTCCATCCTTCGGCGCCCGGGAAGGAAATACTCTACCCGGTCGCAACCGTGATACTCGGCGGCCTGGTGAGTTCCACCTTCCTCGATATCATCGTAACCCCGGTGGTGTTTAAACGGTTTGGAAGGAAGTCGCTGGAGCGGTATCTCCGCGACAAACAGCGAAAGGAGTTCGGTGAATGAGTTCCTGACTGCCGGGTTTGCCCGATGCTTGCAATGACAGGAATCAGGCGGAGCCGGCAAGCTCCCGGAATACTAAAGTCATTCAACGGCGTTTTTAAGGCTTTGTAATGCCGGGAATTTTCCCGAAGTTCAGGTATCAACCGCCTGCCATGAGAAAACTATGCACCCTGGCGTTTTTCCTCTGCCTCCTTATTCCCGGCAGCGAAGCCCAGACCAAAGGATCCGACTGTGAAAAGCTGGTCGACCAGGTACTGCCACTCTACCAGCAGGCAAAATTCCGCGAGATCATTCCCATACTCGAAACAGCGATGAAGGTCTGCGGCAAGGATACTGGTTTGACCGACTTCGACTATTATTCAATGCTGGCTTTACTTTCCATTTCCTATTACGAACAGGGAGTGACCGATTCGGTAATGGTGACCGGTGAACCCGCGACGGCTTATTTTGAAAAACAGAAGACTGCACCGCCGGAAATATACTACCAGCTCACTGGCAGGCTCGGTGAAATGTATTCCGGCTATGGTGAGTATGATAATGCGATCGCTTACCTGGCGCAGGCGGTGAAACATTATGAAACCCTCAGGGGTTTTTCCCACGAGCTCGTAATTGCCTATGCACTTGAGCTTGCCCGTTGCTATAGCGGCATCGATGATTTTGAACGAAGCTTTGCCCTGAACCGGCGGATTATTGGAACATTACTGAATGGCGGCCGCGGCAATACAACGCAGTATATTAGCGCCATCACTAACCTGGGAAATGATTTTATACGCACCGGCGTGTACGATTCCGCCCTGTTCTACCATCGCGAGTCACTCGCGATGCGGGAGAAGCTGATGGGCAGGCAACATTTCGAGTACGGTAAGGGGCTCGCTATACTTGCCCAGGCTTACGAGTCGCGCGGTAGCTACGGTGACGCGATCATTTACTATGAGCAGGCAGTGGAAGTTTACCAGGCCGCCGGTCTCTCGGGGTCTGCTGACTTTGGTACCCTTCTCAATAATATGGCGATGTGTTACCGCTGGCTCGGTAACTATAAAAGCGCCTTTGACCTTGTCGCTGCTTCGCTGAAGATCAAACGGAAGATTTACGGCAATTACCACCCGGATGTCGCTGCAGGTGTGAACAATATCGGGATGATTCTCGAAGACATGTTCGATTACAGGCAGGCTGCGGAAGCCTACCGGCATTCGCTTTTTATACTCGGGAAGCTGGGCAGGACCGGTAATCTGCAATATGCCGGCGTGTTGTCTAACCTCGGGAACTGCATGACCGAACTCGGGAAACCAGACAGTGCACTGTTACTGCTGCAGCAGTCCTATGAGCTAAAATCAAGGTTGCTGGGACCAGGCAATATTTCACTTGCGGTATCGCTCAACAACATTGCAGGTGTGCTCTCCGATATGGGCAGGTTTGAGGAAGCCGCTAAACGGTATGGTGAAGCCGCAACACTGGTAGAAGATGTCTTCGGAAAAGGATCACATCAACTGTCTGATGTTTACGATAATATGGCGATGATGTACCGGAAACAGCAGAAGTTTGCCGCCGCGGATTCACTGCTGCGAAAAAGTTTCCAGGTATTCCAGCAATTCCTGCTCGGCAATACCGAGGGCCTTACCGATAAGGACAAAGAAAAATTTGCCGAACAGATCCGGCTCAATCAATATACAGCACTGTCGCTGCGCAGCAGGGATGGAGGCCTATCGCAGTCCTGGCTGGTGAACGGTACCATGTTCTATAAGGGATTATTGCTGGAGGGTTCAAAAGAACTGATGCGGGCACTTGCAGCGATCGCGGATACTGCTGTACAATCAAAAAGCCGTGAATACCTCCGGCTGAAGCGCTATATCGGCAGGCAGTTGCTGTTGGCCAGTTCCGGGCGCGACCCGCAACTAGATGCTGCCATTAGCCGGGTAAACGCAATGGAAAGGGAACTGCTGCAAGCTTCAGCGGCATTCCGCGACTGGAAAGCGCAGTTTTCAACAGGATGGAAAGAGATACAACAGAAACTGAAACCAACAGAAGCCGCGATCGAATTCGTAGCCGCTTATCAGCCTGGCATGCGAACCCCGGACAGCACCCTTTATTTTGCAATGGTCATTCGCGCCGATAGAGAGCCGGTAATACTGCCACTGTTTTGCGAAGCAGTAATTAACAGGATGATAGGCAAGGGACGGTCAACACAATCCGTAGTGCAACACTTGTATCGCAGTACTATCAGGTCTGCCAATGGCGTTGAAACACCATCGGATTCGCTATACCAGGTGATCTGGCAACCGATAAGCAGTCAACTCCGCAGTATTTCAACGGTTTACTTTTCTGTCGACGGCGTGCTGAACAACCTGAATCTCGCAGCAATGATGACCCCTGATGGTAACCGCCTGGTGGAACAAATTGAACTGGTACAGCTGAGCAGTATCCGACAGCTTTTGAAAACGGCCAAGGCTCCTTCATTCAAAATGGTGCAGCTCTGGGGCGGTGTGCAATATGGCAATATCGCTGCTACAGCCTCCGGACGTTCCGGAGCATTCGTTTACCTGCCCGGTACCCTGGAAGAGGTGAACGCGATTCAGGAAGCCGCGGCAGGTAAGGGGCAGGTGCAATCAGTGGTTGCGGAATCGGCCACAGAGGCGAAGTTTAAACAGCTCAGTGGCCAGGCCCCGGAAGTGCTGCATATCGCTACACATGGCTTTTTCTTTCCGGACCCTGAAAAGACTTCGGAAAAACAGGATGGAAATTTCGCAAACGCAGGCAGTCCTATGTTGCGGAGCGGTATCGCGCTGGCGGGGGCGAATGATCACTGGCAGCAATCTGTGGTTGCTTCAGACCAGGAAGACGGCATACTCACAGCCTGGGAGATTGCCGATATGGATCTTTCAGGCACAAAGCTCGTGGTGCTCAGCGCCTGTGAAACAGGACTGGGCGATGTAAAAACCGGCGAGGGCGTTTACGGGCTGCAACGCGCATTTAAACTGGCGGGCGTGCCTTACCTGATCATGAGTCTCTGGCAGGTGCCCGACCGCGAAACACGAGAGTTTATGCAGATATTCTACCAGCACTGCTTCTCGGGCCTCAGCCTCCGCGCCGCATTCCGTCAAACACAGCTCAATATGAGCCGCCGTTACCAGCCTTATCAATGGGCGGCGTTCGTTTTACTGGAGTAGACCGGCTTATTGAATCGTCCGTTAACCGTTCCTCGTTTTCAAGGTTCGGTTTACGGTTCGCATTCACTGCTGTAACCTTTACCTCCGAAATTCACTCTGTTATATTATGGCATACACCGTAAAGATCCTGGACATACAACCCCTTACACACGACGTCAGGGCTTATAAGATTGAGAAACCCGCAGGCTACACCTTTAACGCCGGCCAGGCAACCGAAGTGTCGATCAACAAGCCCGGCTGGGAAAACGAAAAGCGGCCTTTTACCTTCACTTGTTTGAACTCAGACGATCACCTGGAGTTCGTGATCAAGTCCTACCACGATCACCCGGGTGTAACCAGCCAGCTCGATAAACTGGCGCCGGGTGATGAGCTGATCATCGACGATCCCTGGGGAGCTATCGAATACAAAGGCCCGGGATACTTTATCGCGGGCGGCGCGGGCATTACGCCTTTCATCGCCATCCTCCGCGAGCAGGCGAGGAAAGGAACGGTTGCAGGCAATATCCTTTTCTTCTCCAGCAAGACCACCGCCGATATCATCCTCGAAAAAGAGTTCTCCCGTATACTCGGCAGCGACGCCGTGTTTACCATCACCCATGAAACCCCGCCGGCCGGGTACACCGCTGGCCTGATCGATGAATCCTTCCTCAAAAGCCGGGTAAGCGATTTCAGTAAACACTTCTATGTCTGCGGTCCCGACGCGATGGTACAGGCGATCAGCGCCACGCTTGAGAAACTCGGTGCATCGCCGGAAGCCGTGGTGTTTGAGAAGTAATTAGCAGGGCAGCGATACAAAACTTTTCCAAGGGTTCGCAACTTTGGAAAAGCCCGTGATCCCTTGCCTGATCAGAATTTGTTCGGTGAAACACACCGGTTCCAGTACTCCATGATCACCCGGATGGTTTGCTCCATCTCCGAGAACGTTGATTGCTTCACAAAGAACCCCTGAACGGAAAGGCTGTAAGCGTCTACCACCGCCTTCTGGTTGGAAGCGGTAGAAAAGAACAGGTAAGGAATGCATTTTATCTGCAGCTGGGCGTCCATCCTGATCTTGTTCCGCAGCGCAAAGCCGTCCAGTTTCGGAAGATTGATATCAGACAGGATAATAAAAGGAGTTACCTGGCTGCGGTTCAGAAAATCCAGCGCCAATTGCCCGTCGGGAAAGAAAATCACCTCGTTGGGGTAATCCAGTTTCTTGAATACTTCTTCTAAAAGCAGCCTGTCGTCGTCATCGTCTTCAATAACGATCACCGGCCCGGTTTCATTACAGCTCATACGTGAATTGATTTTGTTGATACTACTAAACTTCTGAGGCATTGATCATTCACGACGCGGCTGTTCTGCTTGCAGCGGTTGGCATGGAAAACTAAATGGCAGAGAAATCGTTCACTATATTAAATAAGTGGCAAATCCCGTGCAAACCGGCTTTCCGCCTTAAGATTCGGATTGGTTGCCAGTGTTTTGCCTCAAAGCGTACATAATAATGCCCAGGTTAGACGAAAAGGAAGCAGAATTCACGCAAAGCCTTACATTTACCGATATCCGGCAACAGCGCCGCCTCCAGTCTTGTCTTTCGCGGTTGCCTGTTCTTTGTTTCCATTTGTTATTCTGTTCTGTTCTGTATTGTTAGCGTTAGTTGATTTTTTAACCACTTAAACGCTTATTATGAAACTGTCAGAATTTATTCTTCTCGACGAGCCAACGGTAAAGTCTACCCTGCTGCACAGGGGTGTATTGATCGGTAAACGAAAAAGCCTGGACTGCCTCGTGTTCTTATTCCAGATGGATGATTATTACGTGGAGACCTTCTGCAACGTCTCTGATAAATCCTTATGCGAATACCGGGCGTTCAAAGAGCTGAATGCGCTGGGTCCTTACCTGGAAAGTATTGAAATAGGCTCTCTTTTTAGTTAAGAATCAGCACTTATGGTAATTTATTCAGGCAGTTGTGAAATAAAGGACTACCTTCAGTGTGTTAAAATTTGAGTCCGCACAGTATTTTGCAATTATCCTGCTCAGTTATCTGCATTTAGTTCGCTTAGTTACTTCTGCATCCTCAGATCGTTTTTTAATCTTTTAATCGTTATCATGAACATTTATGTTTCGAATCTCAGCTTTAACGTCCAGGACGAAGACTTAAAGCAATTCTTTAGCCCGTATGGAGAAGTAACTTCCGCTAAAGTCATTACCGACCGCGAGACCGGAAGGTCAAGGGGCTTCGGCTTTGTTGAAATGCCCGATGATGAAGCTTCGCGCAAGGCGATCGCTGAACTCAATGGCAGCTCAGTAGACAACCGCACGATCTCTGTTGCAGAGGCAAAACCTAAAACAGACAAGCCAAGGACGAACCGTTGGTAAAATTTATAGCCACGTTGAAAACCCCGCGATGAGCGGGGTTTTTTGTTGGCCGGCAGCCGTGACCGTTAGCCTTTGCCATCCTTCCCGGCGTTCGCAATCCACCCGCCCGGTTTCGATATCTGGAAATTCTGGCCCCGGAATCAGAAAGAATAGCAAAAAAGCGCCGACCGCAGGTACTGAATAAAAGTATTTAAGTACTTTTATCCTTTAAAACAAATAACCAATGGATACTCTATTCGTTCCTGCATTGCAACCGGCGCTGAAGCACCCCACCATCCTGAAGAAATTCGACGACCTGGAAAAAGACGACGCATTCCTGCTGATCAACGATCACGACCCCATCCCGCTCTATTGGGAAATGAAAGCCGAGAAAGGCGAGATATTCGAATGGAAGAAAATAGAAGACGGCCCGGAAGTCTGGAAGGTAGAGATAAAGAAGACCGGCGGCAACGCTGCCGCTGTAGCTCCCGTTGAGCAGGAAAATACCGAAGCGGCAAAGCCCGAGCTGTTTGTTTTAAATGTAACCCTGATCGAGCCGCGCCTGAAACATCCGACCATCTTCAAACACTTCGACGCATTGAAAGAAGGCGAGGCTTTCGAAATACTCAACGACCATGATCCCAAACCTTTGTATTACCAGCTGCTCGGCGAGCGCGGCAATATCTTCACCTGGTCTTACCTGGAAAAGGGACCGCAATGGTGGCGGGTACAGATCAAAAAGAACGATCTGGCCAATGGCGATACCGTTGGCGAGATCGCCGCAAAGGATATCCGCAAGGCGGAGGTGTTCAAAAAATACGGTATCGACTTCTGCTGCGGTGGAAAGAAATCCCTCAGGCAGGCCTGTGAAGAAAAAGGACTGGACGTGGCTGTGGTAGAAGCGGAACTGGAAGCCCCGGCACAAAAAGTTTCATCCGCCAATAATTACAACGCCTGGGAACCCGATTTCCTTGCCGACTATATCTACAACCAGCACCACGTATATTATTACAATGAAATTCCCGTGCTGAAAGGGTTGATCACAAAAGTACTGCAGCACCACGGCAGCAATCACCCGGAACTGAAGACCGTTTACAATTTACTCGGTGAACTGGTGCACGAGCTCGATACGCATTTCATGCGGGAAGAAAAAGTCGTCTTCCCCTTTATTAAAGCGGTTGTCCAGGCAAAGCGCAGCGGAAATCCCGGCCTGTTGAACGACCAGCCCTCGCTCACCGAACCGGTACAGCTGATGGAAGCCGATCATGAAGCCGCGGGCGAGATCCTGGAAGAGATGAAAAAGGTATCTGGTAACTATACACCACCGGAAGACGCCTGTAACAGTTACCAGTTCCTGTACAAGAAACTGAAAGACCTGGACGAAGACCTCCACCAGCACATCCACCTCGAGAACAACATACTGTTTCCGAAAGCGCTGAAGCTGGAAAAAGAACTACGATGAGGAGTAGTGTGAGATAAAAATGGCAGCGGGTCTTGCTTCGTCGCAGGACCTGCGAAGCCATTTTACAAACAAAATTCATATGGAACTTCCTGGCAGAACCGGATATCAGAAAAGAGTGGTGATC
>DASVBM010000421.1:0-2291 GCA_036375835.1 Chitinophagaceae bacterium
CGAGGGCAAAGGGGAGTATGAAAAGCCTCATTAAACAAAAATAGAACAAAGCCGCCGTAGCTGACATCCCGGTGACAAAATTTGGTTGAACGGGTGCTGATCTATTTTAATGCCTTAAATGCCTGTTCCAGGTCGGCGATAAGGTAATCGGCGTCTTCCAGCCCTACATACATTCGAATCATCCGGTGTTCCGGGTTCGCCGGGTCAAAATCCATTCTTTTTATACCGGCACACCTGGGTACAATCAGCGATTCATGGCCGCCCCAGCTGACCGCCATGAAAAAATGTTTTAACGATTCACAGAACTGCTCAATCGCGTCAATGGAACTTGCCTTTAGTACAAAACTGAGTAGTCCACAGCCATTCTTCATCTGCCGGCGAGCCAGTTCCTTTTGCTGAAATGAGTGATGGAATGGAAAATATAATTTTTCGACCTTTTCGTGTTGCGCAAGGTAATCAACCACTTTGTAGGTTGTTCTGGTGATCCGGTCCAGCCGGGCCGGCAGGGTGCGCAGGCCGCGGATCAGCAGCCAGGCGTTAAACGGCTGAATTCCGCTGCCGATATTCATGTACTCGCTGTTGAAGATTCGTTCAATCATTTCACGTTTGCCGGAAAGTACGCCAGCTACCACGTCGCTGTGGCCACCAATATATTTCGTTGCGGATTGCAGAACCAGATCTATACCCAGAAGAATGGGTTGCTGGTATATCGGCGTGCAATAGCTGTTGTCGCAGATAGTGATAATATTTCTCGTTCTGGCCAGCTTCGCAGCCGCTTGCAGGTCCTGTAATTCGAATGTCCAGCTATTGGGAGACTCAAGGTAGATCACCGAAGTATTTGATTGCAATGCATCCTCTATGTTTTTTATCGCGGTTCCATCAACATAGCTATGGCTGACATTGAAACGGGGGAGGATCACCTCAAACATCTTCCGGGCCCAGGTGTATGGGTTACGGACGCTGACAATATGATCCCCTGCCTTCACGTTAGCAAGTACCGCAGCAAAAATCGCAGCAGCGCCGCTGTTGAAGACAAGACAGTCCTCTGCGCCATCCAGCGCTGCGAGTTTTTTCCTGAGTATTTCTACTGTCGGGTTCAGTCCCCGGCTGTATAACCAGGTTGAATATTCATCTTCAAAACTTTTTCGCAGTGCATCAACGGTATCGAAAGCGAAATTGCTTGTTTGTATAATTGGTGGTGCGATCGCGCGGAAATATTCTTCACGATCTTCAGCGAACTCATTTAGTATATAGGAAAGTTCCATGCACAGATGTTTATAACTTAAAGATCAGTAATACAATTGACTTGATCCGGTGGAAAATTACAGGCAATGGAACCGCCACCCATCCCGTGGCGACATTAACTTTGCCACATCAAATAACCCATTAAAACTGACTGAAATGAAAAAGTTACTGTTCGCATGTGTGCTGCTGATGGCTGCAACCGCAGTGAAAGCACAAACCGAGAAAGGAAATGTAATGATTGGCGGAAGTATCCAGTTCCAGTCCTCCGAAGGAAGCACAATATTCATGGCGGATCCGAATGTTGGATTCTTCTTTGCCAATAACTTCGCTGCCGGAGCACAACTTACCCTGATCTCCGGTGAAGGCACCACGATCTGGGGCATAGGGCCGTACGTTCGCGGATATTTTGGCAAGTCAATGAAAGGAAAAGTGTTTGCACAGGCTGGTGCCAGTTTCGCGGGAATTTCCGACGGTGGCGGCAGTACTTCCGCCTTCCAGGGCAAACTCGGCTACGCCTATTTTCTCAATAAAAATGTGGCAATGGAATTCGCAGCCAACTTCATGGCGGGTGAAGGATCAACTGTGTTCGGAATGGGCATCGGTTTTCAGATCCACCTGAAATAATTCATTATTAGCATGTTAGCAGGCCCTGCCCCGGCGGGGCCTGTTCGTTTGTGGATATCCTCTCGGCGCTTTTTCCAAAAAAAACGATAGTTTGGTTCCGCATTTAACAACGGTCTGCTTAAATCAAAACTTATTAATATGGATACTGAAAAAATGATCAAGGCTTACTGCCTGAAAACAAAGGAAAAAAACGTTCCGATGCAGGACGCCGTGGTTACACGTACAGCCAAGGGCGGATATATTGCCAACGGCCACGATGGAAAAGGAAATAAAATGGCTGCGATCCTGAGCGAAACAAAAGCCATGCAGGCCATCCAGGATGGTGTTGCTACCAAAGGGTTCTGATCCTGAAAATCATAGGAAAAAAAGGCGGTCTCAAGGCATTTTGAGGCTGCCTTTTTCTTTTTAGCATCATGAGAATT
>DASVBM010000387.1:0-3045 GCA_036375835.1 Chitinophagaceae bacterium
CCCAGAGATTATTCGGGTATTCACCGGCATCAACCAGGCGGGTTACGCTCGCCTGTACCGTAGGCGCGTCTTCTTTATAGGTAACCCCGAACCATTGCGCGGAAGTGGGGATGACCCGGATGATGCCTTTGCCGGATTTGATGAACTCATCGGCAACAATCGGAATAAAAAATTCAGATTTGGGTTCCGAGATGTGGTTATCGAGAAAATGGTTGAAAGACTGTTCCATAATGCTGAACACTCCCGGGTGGAAACCCCAGAAGTTCATGCTCACGCTGCTGTTTTCATCTACCTCGTGCAGTCCCTGCGCGTCTTCGTAGGTGATTTTGCCGTTCTCGTTCCGGTAGATCTTCGTACGCTCGGCAATGGAAACGAGGTTTCCATCATCATCCACCTCGCAAACGCCCCGGCTTACGCTCCCGTTTTCACTCAGCGTACGTTTCAGTTCATACCCAACGATACAGTACCTGTCCGGCGCACATTCGTGTTTGAGGAAATTGTACGCTTTTACGAATGCATCCCTTCCGTAAAAATCATCGGCGTTGATCACGGCGAAGGGTTCGTTAACGGTTCCCTTGCAGCAAAGCACCGCGTGGGCGGTACCCCAGGGTTTGGTACGGTCGGCCGGCACCTGCCGGTCACCAAGAAATGACGTAAGTTCCTGGAACACGTATGCTGTTTCGATTTTTCCTTTCAGTTTCGGTTCAAATCGTTCCTTAAACACCGCGGCGAACTCCTCGCGGATGATAAACACAACCTTCGTAAAACCGGCGCGGATCGCATCATAGATCGAGTAGTCCATGATGGTTTCACCGGAGGGTCCGAACGACTCCACCTGCTTCATACTTCCATAACGCGAAGCCATGCCTGCCGCTAAGATCACGAGTGTTGGTTGCATATCCTGTTCTATTTTTGAGGTTGCGAAACTATTAAAGGAACGATTTCCCGCCAACTATAATGTTGTATGACCAGCCAATACAAATACAGCGCCTTAATCCTCCCTGGTGCAGAAATATTCACTGCGAGGTACTGCGGCTGGACCAGATACACCCTGTTGTAAGCGGAAACAAATGGTTTAAGCTCAGGTATTATCTCGCCGACGCGAAAGCTTCGGGTTGTTCCACGATCGCAACATTTGGCGGCGCCTGGTCAAATCACCTGGTGGCAACAGCCTTCGCCTGCCGCGAAGCCGGACTGCGCAGCCTGGGCATTGTAAGAGGTGAAGCCCCCGCAGCACTTTCATCAACGCTCCGCGACGCGATGGCTTACGGAATGGAACTGGTGTTCGTGAGCCGTACCCGCTTCCATCAGAAAGATGAAATAAAAAACGGGTTTGGGCAGGAATACTTCTGGGTGGATGAAGGCGGTTATGGTATCCGGGGTATGGAGGGCGCCGCGGGCATCCTGGACCTCGTGCCGGAAAATAACTATTCACATATTATCTGCGCCTGTGGAACCGGAACGACTTTGGCAGGATTGGTGCAGGCCTCAGCGCAGTGGCAACATTGCGTCGGCATCACGGTGCTGAAAGGACATACCAGCCTGGCGGCGGAGGTGAACCGGTTAGTTGTGGAAACGAATAAACAAAACCGGTTTACGGTGGTGCACGACTATCATTTTGGTGGTTACGCCAAACATCCCCCTGAACTGCTGGAATGGATGAATGATTTATGGAGGCAGACAGGGCTGCCGACCGACATAGTTTATACCGGTAAATTGTTATTCGCGGTGAAGGACCTGATACAAAAACAATTTTTTGACAGCGGCGATAAACTGTTAATCATTCACAGTGGCGGACTGCAGGGGAACCGGAGTTTGCCGGAGGGCACATTAGAATTTTCATAACAAGGCCGCAACTATCTTTGTTTCAATCTATACTCATGAACCGGAAGTCGTTTGTCAGCTTGTTTGTTCTGTTTCTCAGTTTCACCGCCTCAGCCCAGGATACGCTGCCGGGGTTCACATTGAAAAATCTGGGTACCAACCGCACCCAGATCAGCTGGATCAATCCTTTCGAAACAATCGTACAGCTGAGCGTGCAACGCTCTTTCGACAGCCTCCGTAATTTCAAAACCATCTTCTCCCCCGCTGTGCCTACCTCAAGGCAGAATGGCTTTCTCGACACGAAAGCACCGGCGGGCGCAACCGTATACTACCGCATCTACTATGTACTCGCCGGCGGTGCATATTTCTTCACTCCATCGCGCAAGGCGGCAACCGGCGTGGTGATGCCGGGAGTGACGGATGTGCCCAGAACGGAAGAACTGATCACCATAAGACTCAGAGACGCAATCATCGGCCAGCTCGATGCTGCCGCGTACAAGCGTTTCCGCGATTCGATGATCTACCAGACCAAGGACACGTTGTTTGCGATCTCCCCGACGGAAATACTGATCCGCCCTTACGCGGCGAAGCAGATGTGGAAGGCTTCGCAGTATGTTTTCTCCACCCGCGAGGGCTTTGTAAACATTAAACTGCCCTTAGCGCAGAACCGCCACTACAGGATCCTGTTTTTTGAAGAAGACGGCACGCCGCTGTTCGAGATCGCCAGAGTAAAGGAATCTTCGCTGGTGGTAGACAAAGCGAATTTCGTACACTCGGGATGGTTTCTTTTCGACCTCTATGAGAACGGTGTGCTGATAGAGCGGAATAAGTTCTACGTGGCGCGGGACTTCTGAGGAAGGCGTTAGGCGTTAGGCATTAGGCGTTAGACGGCAATTGAAGATTGTTTCAAAGTTTTGTTTCACCGCTTCTTTCACCTCCTCCATGGGCACCTTACGACCGAGTTCTTTTTCGATTGATGTGACCGCCTTGTTCTGGATGCCGCAGGGGATGATATTGGTGAAATATTTCAGGTCGGTGTTCACATTTAAAGCAAAGCCGTGCATGGTGATCCAGCGGCTGCATTTGATACCCATGGCGCAGATCTTTCTTTCTTTTCCTTTCACACCCGGCTCGATCCACACACCGGTTTCGCCTTTGCTGCGTCCGGCTTCGATGCCATAGTCCGACAGCGTGCGGATGATCGCTTCCTCCAGGCTGCGC
>DASVBM010000166.1:0-16994 GCA_036375835.1 Chitinophagaceae bacterium
CGCAGGGTAACGGTGCCCGCACCAAACGTAATTATGCCGGCAGCGGTTTTTGTGAGATCGTTGCCGCCGGAAACCGTACCGGAATAAGTAAGCGTCGTGCCGGAAGCCACATCAACTGTTGCGCCTGTACTTCCGATCACGATGGCACGGTTGGCATTCAGCGTAAAGGTTGATGTTGTTGCGAGTGTTCCACCGTTGATAGTAAGGTGGCCCGAAGTAACGGTTGAAGGCGCAGCGCCAAGCCGGTTATCAGCGTTAACACTCAGCGTTCCTTCATTGATGGTGGTGGAGCCCGAGAACGTATTATTGCCCGACAACACCACGGTGCTCGTCCCCGACTTTACCAGACGCAACGTACCTGTTGTATTGGCGATAATGCCCGACAGCGTGAGTTGCTGGCCTTCCGCGCCGGAAGCGGTAATACCGCCCAGGTTCAGATCAAAGGTGCCCGCCGTATTCAGCGTGATGGAAGACGAGATTGTTCTGGATGTTCCATAGGCATCGATCGTAGAGCCGGTGGCGGAAACGGTGACTGGCCGGCTGAAAGTTGTGGCATTGGATTGAAGGGTACCGCCAGCCAGGTAAAGATTCGAAGCATTATTACCGAACGCACCATTCGTAGAGGCGATCACGTTTGAGGATGCCCGGAGTATTCCTGCAGCAATCGAGGTTGAGCCGCTATAGGAATTGGTGCCTGCCAGTTCAACTGTCCCGCTGCCGTCTTTCGTAACCGATCCGGCGGCAAGCGCGATGGTCCCGTTTACCAGCACATCACCATTCCCCCCAAACGTCAAGGCAATGCCGGAGGATGTGATCCCGTTAAGCGTCAGCAATCCCGCATCAGAATTGATCCGCGCGGCGTTGGTCGACAGCGAAACTGTTCCACCCCAGCTGTTATTACCGGAAATATTTCTCAGGCTCCCGGCAGCAGAAACACCCGTGTTGTTAATTGTCAAGGCTTCTGCACCCACTGCAACACCGCCTTCCAGCTCTAATGCGGCGCCGCTTGCTACTGTAACTCCGCCCGCTGTAGTACCGGTGCCGGTTGCATTTTGAATATTCAATACTCCTGCGCTAACCGTAACTAAGCCGGTAAAATTATTTGCCCCGGAAAACACCAGGTTTCCTGCTCCTTGTTTGGTAACAGTGAATCCACCTGAGACAATACCGCTCACCGTTAGGTCTTTGGCAGATGAGCCATCATCCGCCACCGAGAAAATCCGGTTTGCACCAAGTGAAACGTTACAGGAAATGGCTGCTCCGGCTGCTCCGGTAGCTTTATTGGTTACTGTAACGGTTCCTGCCAGCGTCAACGTTCCGGTGCCCGTAATAGCAGACCCCGCCGTTGATGAGCCGCAGTACAGCGTTGTGGCTGTCGGTGAACCAAGATTGAAACCGGCAAGGTCGAGCGTACAGTTTTCATTTACCGCAAGGGTACCCGATAAGGTGGTAGCTGCTCCGAGTGTTTTGATTCCGGATCCGGAAAGATCGAGGTTGCGATAGTTGGTGCCGCGTACCGCCTGATCACCTGACCGAAGGTAGCTGACAGTCGCCCCGGTGCCCGTAAACGTCCTGTTGAATGTTCCCGAAACCGGGTCAGGAAAGGGATCTGCGCCACTAACCTTGAGCGTAGGGTTTGTGGAACCCATTGTAAATGCGGTTGTGTTGTTGCCGGCTTCGCTGGTCGCTGTGAGTTGCCCGCCGATAGAGATGGTGCCGCTGGTTAAATTCAGGGTGGGTGAGGTAAGCCGGGCTCCGGAGCTTCCCTGCCATGCAAAAAAATCGAAATCGCCGCTGACACTCCAGGTGGCCGTAGTGAAATTCAGTATCAGGCTTCTCGCTCCGGTGGGATCAACGTCGATTCCCCCGAAGTTTACCGCTGCGCAATTCAATGTGCCAGGTCCGATGACAGCGTTTGTGTGATTCGCCGCAGCGTCGGATTCAAAAGTGATGGTGCCCGCTACGTCTAAAGTAATGCCGGTACTGATCGTGAGGTTAGTATTGTTGCCCGTCGCCCGAAACGTTATACCCGCACATTGCGCGTTTACGTTTACCGTTAGATCAAAACTATTTTCCAGAACCACCTGGTCAGCCGCACCCGGAATGGACCCCGCTGCGGCTCCCCCGGAACTCAGCGACCAGGTATTGGTCGAGTTCCAGTTGCCGGTGGCTCGGATATAATAGGTTGTCTGCGCACCTGCCGTTATTGTGATAACCAGTGCCAGGACAATTGTTATGTATCTCGGGGTTCCAGATTTTTTCAAACCAGAAATTTCAGGAGACAAAGGACTGATCGTTTCTGCTGAAATGCTACCACTAATTCGTCAGTAATTGCGATAAAATCGTCCGTTTGGAGAACATAGTCTTAAAATAAGGCAGCTGCTATATCCTGTATTTAAGGCTGTTTTAAGACTATGCCGCGTAATTAAGGTTTTTTTTATTCCGGGATCAAACTGCCGATTTTGTTATGTTTATGCTCCACCTTGCTGAAACTGCGATGTGGAGCGGTCCGGTAGCAGCCTTTCAGTTGACCTTCTATGGATCACTTTGATCAGCAGTAGATCACCCTAAAATCTCTCATGTTAACAGCCTGTTTCTGGTAAAATAGCGCGTCCGCATCCCCGCTCATTTTCCTTCGCGCAGCCTCCTGTGTCAATAACGTGCAAGCCTGTCTACCGTTTCCGAAAGCCTGCTGCTGGCAAGAAATTGCTTTTCCAGTTCCAGGTTAAAAGGAACTGGTGTATCGAGAGAAGCGCAACGCATCACCGGCGCATCCAGCAGTTCAAAACAGTGCTCGGTAATCCAGGCGCTGAGCTCCGCACCGATACCACCTGTTAATGTGTCTTCGTGCAGCACCAGCACCTTCCCGGTTCTGGCAACTGCTGCTCGGATAGACTCATAATCGAGCGGCAGCAGCGTCCGGAGGTCCAGTATATGCAACGATACACCCGGGTTCGCTGACTGGTAGTCGAGACTCCAGTGTACACCGCTACCGTATGTAATGACAGTAATATCACCGCCCTCCTGCACCACCTTAGCCCTGCCGATCTCCACTTCATAATAGCCGGCAGGCACGCGGCCACTGATACTGCGGTAAAGCGCCTTATGTTCAAAATACATGACCGGGTTGGGATCATTGAAGGCTGCAATCAGTAAGCCCTTTGCGTCCTCAGGATTAGACGGATAGACTACTTTCAGGCCGGGTGTATGCACAAACCAGGCTTCATTGCTCTGGCTGTGAAAAGGACCGGCACCCACGCCGGCACCTGTTGGCATGCGGATCACGACGTCTGCGGACTGCCCCCAGCGATAATGGATCTTAGCCAGGTTATTGATGATCTGGTTGAATCCAACCGTAACGAAATCGGCAAACTGCATCTCCATCATCGATTTGAATCCCTCCAGGCTCAACCCCAATGCCGATCCCACGATGGCAGATTCACATAAAGGTGTGTTCCGTACTCTTTCACTCCCGTATTTCGCCAGAAAGCCATCGGTAATTTTAAAAGCGCCTCCGTAGCCGGCAATGTCCTGCCCCATCAATATTAAATTGGGGTGGGCCTGCATGGAAAGGTCCATTCCTTCCCTGATGGCGTCAATCATCCGGATCTCCGCCTGCGGGTCTCTCTCTGCGGCCAATTGAAGGCCGGGCCCGGAAACTGAGGGCGCATATACATCCCCCATCTCTTCTTCAATTGCAGGTACCAGCGCCGGCGCAGTGTATGCATCGGCAAGCTCGGACTCGATATACTGCTTCACAGATGCGTGTATCTCTGTCAGTCCGGCCTCGGTTATCACAGCTTCCCGGAGCAAAAACTGTTCGAAATTCCTCACCGGGTCTTTCTGCGCCCATTCTTCAAATAAAGCTTTGGGTACGTATTTCGTTCCGCTGGCTTCTTCATGCCCCCGCATCCGGAAGGTCATACATTCCACCAGGTAAGGCTTCTGCTCACGAATGCAGTATTCCCTTACCCCTTTAATGGTATCGAAGACGGTGAGGATATTATTGCCGTCGATCTTCACACCTTCCATACCGTAGCCGCGAGCCTTATCCACCAGGCTTTCGCACCTGTACTGTTCATTCACCGGTGTGCTGAGCCCGTAACCGTTGTTCTCGACCAGGAATATTACAGGTAGTTCCCAGACTGCGGCAACATTCAGCGCTTCATGAAAATCTCCTTCGCTGGTGCCGCCATCGCCGCTGAAGGCCAGTGATATCTTATTTTCTTTCCGCAGTTTGTGCGCCAGCGCCACGCCGTCGGCAATCGCCAGCTGTGGTCCGAGATGCGAGATCATACCACAGATATGGTGTTCCCGGTTGCCAAAGTGAAAACTGCGTTCCCTGCCTTTACTATACCCGTCTTTATTTCCCTGCCATTGCCGGAAAAGCTTCGACAAAGGCATATTCCGCGTGGTGAACACCCCCAGGTTCCGGTGCAGGGGCATGATCCACTCGTCATCGTCAAGCGCCATTGTGGCCCCAACCGCGATCGCTTCCTGACCGATGCCACTGAACCATTTACTGATTCGTCCCTGCCGCAACAGAAGCAACATCTTTTCTTCGATCATCCTGGGTAAAAGCAGCTTGCGGTGAATGCTTTTCAGCGTTTCGTCTGTGAGTGTACCACGATTGAATTGCATGGCGCTAAGATAATGTAGTTCATGAATCAGCGACCGGAGGACCAGGATGCGTGAGTTGCAGGCTAAAAATATTCCCCCGCGAAAAAACGCGGGGGAAGTTTTCTATAGGGACTTAATAAGCAATACACATTATGATCAGCCTGCGGGTTGATAGATCGTCCGAAGCTGGTTAGCCGTGAGCGGTTTCACGAGATAATCATTAACTGAGGAAAACGACTTTGCGCGTTGCACATCAGTCAGGTCAACCGAAGAACTGACCACGTAAAGGCTGATATGTTTTTCCAGCAACGGTTGAATTCCGCGAAATGCCTCTATGAACTCCCATCCATCCATTACGGGCATGTTTATGTCGAGCAGGATTACATCCGGCAATTCGGCCTGGTCTTTACTCCTTTGCAGAAAAAAATCGATCGCCTCCTGTCCATTCCGAAACTCCAGTACCCGATGAGAAAGCTGGTTAACCTCAATGGTTCTCTTCACACTGAAGAGGTAGATCTCATCATCATCGATCAGGCAGGTAATCTTATTTTGCATTTCCGCGTTCAGGTTTAAACGTTAACCAGCTCCTTCTCACGATGGGCGAACTTAACTTGTTTTGGAACTGAGCTTTGTGACCTGCATCATATCAGGTCAGGTGGTGTATTCCGGAGGATGCAACCAGATCAGCGGCTTGCAGCAGTGTTGCTGCAGGGCTGTAGAGTGGGTCAAAGATAGGATTTTGAAATATCTTAATGCTTCAGGCAACCAGTTCAGATAACAGAGAATCCGTTTAAAAAAAAGGCCTGTTTCTGATACAAATCTGCCGTTCCAGGGCGGACCGGCGTTGCCGGTTCATTTTCATATGTATTTATTGCATCCGCATCATCCGGCCTCCCCCGAATGCTTCTGACTGGAGCTGCATAAAGGCAGCGCGGCTGATTCTTTTTCCTTTTTTGGGTTCGCGTAATTCTTTTTCCGAAACTTCTTTTTTTACCTCAAGAGCAGTAAAAACTACCGCGCCGTCGTCGATTACCAGTTCAAGGATAACGCCCGGCAACATCCCGTACGACTCCGGTCCGGCAGGTGCATTCAGGCCTTCTGCGTACCAGGCTTCAACCTTCACATCACGTGGCTGCGGCCGGCTTGTATCTGTTTGTTCTCCTGAAGATCCAAAGTTCACCCTGCGTATGCCCGTCAGCTGCTGCTCGGTGCATGTTGCCTTCCGGCAGGTGAAACCGAGGAACTGCTTAGTTTCATTGCTGAGTTTCCAGTTCCGCAGCCTTATCGTGTCTTCTATCAGATAAGTTTTAGCGCCGAGCTCGCGCATCTCTACCGACCTCAGAGTATTAAAATCACGAAAGGTTTCTGAATTATCTGCGCCACCTGCCCGGATGAAAATGCGGTTTCCTCCCTCTGATCCGGCCTCGGGCATCTCGGCCTCCGGCAGGGTTTTATATACCGATACTGTATCGTTGAACCGGAGCTGATGCTTCGACACGCGGAATTCAGGCATCATAGCACGCATCTGTTCGTCCTGTATGCGGCGGTGTAGATTGATTTTTCTCTCGTAAATAACTATTCCTTCTGTTTGCTGGGCATTAAGGCTGCAGAAACCAGCCAGCAGCGCCAGCAGCCAAATCGTGCGTATCATAGATTTACGTTTGTACACCAAATCTAAGCTACTGCAGTACCGGGTGATCCTGAATTTTACCAGCGGCTGAATCGAATCAAAACCGGACTATTCGCCGCCATCGATGGTTTTTGCCACTGCTTTATAATTGGGACTCTCCTGCTTGATATAGACCTCGCCTTTATAAGGATGGATCGTGGAGTAAAAATTATAGCCCGCTATGTGCATGAGGTAATACGTCATAATATCACACCAGCATATCTCGTCGCGGAACATTTCTATCTTCGGCAACTTCCCTCTTTGGCAACTGTTCTCCTTGTCATAGTCGTATTCCCCATCGTTATCACGGCACCATTGCTTCCACCGCTCCATTTCTATGGGGTCTGAAAAAATGATCTTGAAGAAGGTTTCCTCTTTCACATCTTTCAGGTCATCATTCAGATAGTGATGGTATTTGTGCCGGTGCCTGATGATTTTGGCCGTGATCATTGCGTCTGTCCTTTTGTCCCTCATCATCAAGAAAAAAGCCAGCCTTAAAGTCCGCGCACCGGGCAATTCCCGGAGGTATTTTCCCGTTTTTCTGTTGAAAATCATCACCAACCGGGGCAATAAAAGCCGGTTATACCGAGCGGCTGGCCGGTGGCATGGTTTTTTTACTGTAATAGCTGAATCTAAAATAGAGCATTATGAAGAACACTAACATCGCACCCAGGCTGCAAAACTGGTTTACAAAGTTTGTGCTCGCTATAGCTGTTGCCTTCGTTTCGGTTGTCAGCTACGCGCAGGACACAAAAAAGGTTGACGTAAATATCAATTCAGACGGTGGCGGCGGTAACTTTTTCGCTTCACCCTGGGTTTGGATCATAGGCGTTGCCGTATTCATTTTGTTACTGGTGGCGTTGATGAGAGGTGGTGCAAGAAGAGACGTTTAGCCGATAATGAACTTAGTTTAACCGGAAAAGCGTTGCAGTATCTGCTGTAACGCTTTTTTATGGGTCCGAGCCAACCACTCCTTAAAACGCTAACAATCAGGCTGACGGAACGAGCTTGATGTTAAATGAAACGGTAATCTCGTTGCCGGTTTTAATTGTACCGAAAACTGCAGTAGGTGGTTTCACCCCGTAATCTGTCATTTTAAACTTTTTCGTACCCACTACAGTGATCGATTTGTCGGCGTTCATGGTAAGCGTGGCGATTACTTCTGTGTCTTTCGTTGTACCAGCGATCGACAGTTTTCCGTTGGATCGGATGGTAAACGTCGTGCCATTCACGGCGGTAACACTTGCTGAGGTTGCAGCATAAGTGATCGTCGGATACTTATCGGCGTTCAGCGCCTTATAAGTATTATTGTCCATTGCCTTGTATTCGCTCTTCAGGCTCTTTACCGGCATTGAGAACAGCAGCCCGCTGAGTTCGGTGATATTGTTCGCCTTGCCCAGCATAAACGTTGACTGCACCGTTGCCTGCGTGGATTCCTCTGTCCAGTCATGCAGGGAAGATGTACCGGACACCTTTACCGCTGCTGTCTTCACGTGATATTTTGCCTGCGCCACCAATGGAGCGGGAGTGGCGATCACACCCGCCGTAACAAGCAGCAAACTGAATGCGATCATGCTTTTCATGTTGGAATGCTTTTATCATATTAAAAGTAGAAAGAGGATAACGCGCCAGCAATGACAATCGTTTGGTTTGGCGGAACTCCTGTTCAGAAGGGTGTAAATAAAATGACATAAATCATCCCTGCGGGTGACATTCATCATCGTTGATATGGTTTTTGCCGGAGTAGTTTTAGTTGTTGAAACAAACAACTGCTCTTTGTAAACCTCAAAAACTGCTTTATGAAATTCAAAAAACTGTTATGGGCGTCACTTGGCATGCTCTTAACAATCGGCGTACTGAATAGTTGTACACACGATGATGACCTGATTACACCAGGTGGCACAGCAGATCTGAAGAGAGGAACAGACGTAATAGATATGGCGGGCGGATGGACATTCGACAAATCACACTCCAGCGTGATATGGGAAACTGCTTACATGGGTACTGCAGCCCTTTTATCCGGAAGGTTCAACATGTTTGGTATGACCAGCATGAAATTCGACGAAGCGAATCCCGCCAACACCAGCTTTGAAGGATGGGTGAGACTGAATACCGTGAATACCGGTGAACCGGGAAGAGACGGTGGCTGCCTGCTGGGCACCTTCGGCACCAATGCAACCAATGTTGATCAGCCCGAGAACATTGCGAAATTGAAATCAACCAGTGTGACACTCAGCACTACTGACAAAGGATATATTGTCCTGGCCGACCTCACCTTCCATGGAGTAACCAAGCAGGTCACCGTCAAACTCGACTATAACGGCACGGCGGAGTTCACCGGAACCACGCCATACAAACTTGGTGGCTTAACAGCCCAATTCCAGTTCAACGCGAAATCAGATTTCGGAATTGCTTCCAACAATATTGCAGACAAGGTTTCGGTAAAGATCAACTGCAATTTCAAAAAATCATAAAACACGGGCCATGAAACTTCCAATATTATACTGTTGCCTGGCCGTTGCTGCATTCGCATTGCTGAGTAGTTGCTATCGCGACGTGGTGAGCCCCGGTGCAGACCCAAACGGTCCTCCGCAGCAGGTGAGCTTCAGTGGAGATGTACTCCCTATTCTCAACAGCAAATGTGCGACATCAGGTTGCCATGACGGTGTTCCAAGTCATAAGCCCGCGTTAACGGCAGAAAAAGCCTATGGCTCTCTTGTGAACGGTGGATACGTTAACCTGATGCTTCCCAGCCAGAGCAGCATCTACCTGGTGATCAAAGGTGGTTCGATGCCGCCGACAGGTCCCCTGAAATCGTCCGACGTTCAAAAAGTTTATGACTGGATCCGCACCGGCGCGGCAAACAACTAACACAAATCTATTTTATGAAACAGCTATTGCATTTTTCTTCCAGATACTGGATGCTGCCGTTGCTGGTTATCTCCTGCTGGGCAGCCCAGGCACAGGACAATACCGAACCTAAGAAAAAGCCGAAGCCGGTAAAGAATACTTTTGATGGACTGATGCTCGGGGATATCCAGACAGTGATGGTGCCGCAAAAGCACACATTCACACTCGATATCCAGCACCGCTTTGGTACCTGGAAAAAAGGGTATGAAGATTTTTTCGGATTATTCGCCCCTTCGAACATCCGGCTTGGTGCCAGTTACTCCATCTTTAACAACTTCGTGGTTGGCGCCGGTATTACCAAGGCTAATATGCTGTGGAATATCGAAGGCAAATACGCCTTCATCAGGCAAACCAAAGGAAGGTACCCGGTAAGCGTTAGTTTTTACGGCAACATTGAAATTGACAGCCGTAAAGCGGAGAATTTCATCTACCGGAGTGACAGGGTTGCTTTCTTCCACCAGCTGCTGATCGCAAGGAAAATGAATGAGAAAATCTCCTTGCAATTCGCACCCAGTGTTTCACACCTGAACAGTGTGGAAGGTTATTATTCCTCACCCGGCAAAGTGAGCGGCGTGATGAATAACGACCAGGTTACATTTTCTTTCACCGGCAGGTACAAGCTGAAAGAAACGATGGCAGTATTCTTCAATTATGATCAACCGATCACCAAACACCGTTCGCACAACCCGCATCCGAACCTGCAGCTTGGGCTGGAAATGACAACCAGTGCGCACAGCTTCCAGTTTTTCGCCGGTAACTACGCTTCGCTTAGCCCGGTTAAGAATATGATGTTTAACAGGAACGATTACCGGGAAGGAATGTTCCTGATCGGATTCAACATTTCAAGATGCTGGAATTATTAATTATCAAATTGAACCGTATGAAAAAGAGAATCATAAGCAGCCTGATTGTAGTTGCAGCCGTTATGATGGTTGCAGTCATCAGCGGCTTCAGGCCCACCCCCAAACCCTGGTCGGTGCCTGAGAAATTCCTTAAGATGACCAACCCACTGAAAGCTGACGCAGACGTGATAAAGGACGGCAAGGGAATATGGGTAAAACACTGTCAGAGCTGCCATGGAAAGACCGGTCTTGGCGACGGACCCAAAGCCGCACAACTAAAAACCGAGCCGGGCGACCTTTCATCCTCAGAAGCGCAGAAGCAGAATGATGGTTCGCTGTTTTACAAAATCAGCGAGGGAAGAGACGATATGCCTTCGTTTAAGAAGAAGCTGCAGGATGAAGAAGAGATCTGGCAGGTGATTATCTTCCTGCGTACGCTGAAAAAATAGTTTACTCTCTCCCCATCTGTTACCGTTAAGCCCGGATAACTCTTATACCGGGCTTTTTAAATTCTTTTTATGACAGAACATCAACCAAGAAGCCGCAGAACATTCCTGTTTTGGACGGCGGGAGCTGCAATATTCGCCGGGCTGCGCCCCTGGTCGCTTTTCAGGAAGCCACCGCAGAAACAATCCCGGTCGGTTATGCTGACGCAGGATGGGAAACTGGTGGAAGTAGATCCGCGGCATACCGGCAACGTGACCGGCAGGGTCACCGACAAGGAACTACAGGAATGGATCCGGAAGTAAAACACAACCCCTATGGAACAAAAACATTCAAGACGTGATTTCCTGATTTCCGGCCTTGCTACGGCATTGCTTGCCGGCTGCACCAAGGGAGATCCTTTTACAGAATCAGCAGCAGCCGAGGGGGTGAGTGCCTCTGGTGAAAAGATCCGGTTGCTGTCAATGGACGGGCAGGTAATTGAAGTGGACAAAGCTTTTCTGAAACCTGTACCGGATGTACATCACGTTTCCGCCGCAGAGGCGAGGAAAGGAATTCCGGGGGCGAAGTTTGTAATGGTGATCGACCTCTCCCGCTGCAAGAACCTGAAGAAATGCCAGCAGGCATGTGCGCATATGCATCATGTAGATACCGGCCAGAACTGGGTAAAAGTATATCCGATGCAGGATGCAGAACATACCGCACCTTACTGGCAACCCACCACCTGCATGCATTGCGATGAACCTCCGTGTGTGAAAGTGTGCCCGGTAGATGCCACCTTCAAAAGACAGGATGGAATCGTTGCAATTGACAGCGACCGGTGCGTGGGTTGCCGGTTTTGTATGGCGGCCTGCCCCTATTCTTCCCGTGTATTCAACTGGGAAAAGCCTGCGCTGCCGGAAGAGATTGCGAAGCTTGACTATTCTCCGGAAACCAGCGTTCCCCAGAAAAAGGGAACGGTAGGCAAATGCGATTTCTGTCCGGACATGATAAGAAAAGGGGAATTACCTCATTGTGTTACCGCCTGTCCGAACGGCGTATTTTTCTTCGGCAACATGAATGAAGATTCTGTTTCAAATGGTTCGGAAACGTTCCGGTTCAGCGATCTGGTGCGCGACAAGGCTGGTTATCGGCTAATGGAAGACCTTGGAACCAAACCCAGTGTGTATTACCTGCCACCAGTGAACAGAAATTTCAAATTCGAAGAAGGATGGGAAACCGAAAGAGAAAAACTATCAGCCTCCCACGATCATCATCATTAAATCCTTGTTTATGCCTGGTGAAATCATTCCCTCTCAGCGCATCCTGAATGAATTACAGCCCCGACGAATGGGCCCCTGGGGAAAAACCTGGGTGGCCATTCTTGCATTGCTTTCTTTAACGGGTCTTGTGGCCTATATCCAGCAGCTCAACAAAGGTTTGATCGTTACCAACCTTGGCGATTATGTTTCCTGGGGAATATACATTTCGAATTTCGTTTTCTTCGTGGCGATCAGCCTGGTAGGATCGCTGATCACAGCGGTTTTCCGTTTGATGAACGTACGCTGGGCTACCCCGCTTACCCGCATCGCTGAAATTATCGCGGTATCGGCGATCTGCTTTGCCTCGCTGATCATCATTGTCGACATGGGACGACCCGAGCGCCTGATGAATCTCTTCATTTATGGCCGGGTGCAGTCACCGATTATCTGGGATGTCATCGTGATCAGCACCTATATGGTCATCAGCCTTTTACTGCTTTACCTTCCGTTGTTGCCCGACCTCCGGTTGCTTTTACAAAGCAAAGCCGAAGCCAACAAACGGTTCCACCGCCTATACCGCTTTCTCGGCTCGTTCTGGAAAAACCACCCGGCCCAAAAGCGGATGAATGAAAAGATCATCACCATCCTGTGTATCCTCATCATACCTGTCGCATTCTGCATTCACACGGTTACCTCCTGGCTCTTTGCTACCACCTACCGGCCCGGCTGGGACAGCACCAATTTCGGTGCTTACTTCGTATCAGGTGCATTCCTGGTTGGCGCAGGCGCGGTAGTGGTCGCCATGTACGTCTTCCGCAAATCATACAGGCTGGAGAACTATATTACGAATGCGCATTTCGACAAAATGGGAAAGATCGTCGTGATGCTGGCATTGCTCTACCTGTACTTTAATGTAAACGAATACCTGGTTCCGGCATACAAGATGAAAAAACCTGAACAATCCCACCTGCAAAATCTTTTTGCCGGTGAATTCTCAGCGCTCTTCTGGTTTGCAATTATGGCCGGGCTTGTGGTGCCGATTTTGATCATGGTCTTCAAAAAAGGCCGGACACCGAAGCCTATGTTTATTGCAGGATTGCTGGTTGTTGTGGGTGCATGGTTCAAAAGATATCTGATCGTTACACCAACACTGCTGCATCCTTTCGTGCCGATGCACGATGCGCCCGCCCGTTTTATGCATTACTTCCCAAGCTGGCAGGAACTTGCCATCGCCATTGGTTCTCTGGCGGGGAGCCTGCTGCTCGTTACCTTCTTCAGCCGCATATTCCCGATCGTGCCGATGCAGGAAACCATTGATGAAGTAACAGCTGAACAACATAGCGGGGCTGAACAGGGAAAAATCATTTATCAACAAATGGAGGAACAACATGTCACGGCTTAAAATTCTAATACTGATTTGGGCGCTGGCAACCTGCACTTCCATCGCAGTGGCGCAGGAGAAGAAAGACCTGGTGATCGGCATGTCGTATTACCTTGGCGACAACCAACTGCCTTACCTGAAATTAATTTCCAAAACAAAAGAAGGGAAAGCTTTCATACCCGTACCGGCTACAAAGCTGTCGGTTTATCTTGGTGAACAGTCAGATGCCGCTTTATTGGGAAATATAACAACGGATGAAAAAGGATCCGCCATTGTACCCATTCCGGCAAACCTGAAGCGCGCCTGGGATTCATCCTATGTATTACAGTTCCTTGCATTCAGCGGTGAAACCGCTGCCTTTGCCAGCGCCGATGCTTCCCTGGAGATACGCAAGGCGAAAATCAGGCTCGACACTGTTGCCGATGCAGAGACGCCTTCACTGCGGGCCGCCATTTACGAGATCACCCCGACCGGTGAGGTTCCCGCAGCTGAAGTGGAACTTAAACTGGTCATTCGGCGCACCGGTGGTGACCTGTCGATAGGAGAAGATGAATTCTATACTACCGATTCTACCGGAACCGCGACCGGCGAATTCACCCGAAGCGGTATGGCCGGAGATCGTAACGGCTATCTTGTGATCGTCGCAAAGACCGAGGACAATGAACTTTACGGGAACCTCTCGACAGAGAAAAAACTGCCGTGGGGACAGCCACCGGCTTTGGTGAATGACTTTTCACAACGCTCATTGTATGGAACACGCGACAAAGCCCCGGTCTGGTTACTGATACTTGCTTATTCAACAGCCGGGGGTGTGTGGTTTACGCTGATTTATATCATAAGCAGGATTTTCAAGATCCGGAAAATCGGTTATTCTATGGGCAGTTGACAACTTCCGGGATAATCAACATCATCTGCCCTCATGACAAATGCCAGTTAATGCGGCGCACGATACCAATATATTTGGTTGCAAGGAGAAAGCAACCCATGGAGATCGGAAGTGAACTGCATCAACGGAAATTCAGGAACGAATACCATAAAGTAACTGTTAACCTGGTTTTTACCTACGGATGGCTGGCCGGGAAACTGAAAGCGTTTTTTGATCCATACGGACTCACGCACCAACAATTCAATATCCTGAGAATCCTACGTGGAAACAAGGGGCCGTTGAGCACTATGAAAATCAGGGATCGGATGATCGACAGGATGAGCGACACCACCCGGGTAGTGGAACGACTCATAACCAAAGGACTTGTTGTAAAGAATGTCAACCGGAAAGACAAGCGCGTTGTAGACGTTTCGATCACCGAAAAAGGACTGGCGCTGCTGGCAGAGATTGACCTGCGCCAGAACGACCTGGACAACATCGTGGCAACAATAACGCCTCAACAGGCAAAGAACATGAATTATATACTTGATAAATTACGCGGATGGGATGATAACAATCCCGTTTTGTAATTTGCAGCAGGTTTTATTGGCAGATTGGACTTCATCATTCGCTGAACGGCTGAATACGGACTTCAGCAAACATTCAAATCATGCAAAATAAAACGTCATGAACACTGTATCTTTATCGATCTTTCATAACATGAAAAAAGTTATCAGCTCCGGATTGATCGCCGGTATTATTCTCTTCATCATCAGCTATGGCGGCCTTTATTTTACGATCCATTTCTTTCCGGAGGTATTTGTGGAATACAATAACCCGTTGTTTTACTCCAGCAGCGGACGCGACATGCTGTTTTATACCCATGCCTTCATCATCAGCCTGGCGCTCTCTTTCTTCTGGGAGCGGTTTAAAGGAATGTTTAAGGGGAACTTTTTTGTTCGCGGGCTCGAATTCGGACTGATCTATTCCCTGGTTGCCCTGCTGCCGGTAATGTGGATCACTTTCAGCTCCCTTGATATCACGTTTGTGATGGTGGCCAGCTGGTTTATCTACGGACTGTTCCAGGCACTTGTGGCGGGTATCCTGTTCGCCCGCATCAACCCTTAGGAAGGAAGTACCCGCATCCGCAGGGTGAACACCACTACCAGCTCATTATTCGTTTTGATCATGCCACCGAGTTTCCTTGGGGGTGTCAGGTTGAAGTCGGAGAAGTTGACTTTTCTGGTACCCTCGAGAGTGATCATACCGGGTTCGGTTGAAACGAGCCTGTAATCCACATCATAATTACGCGATACCCCAGCCAGCACGATCAGCACCGAACCTTTCAACCCCCATTTCCCCGGTTCAGGGTATTGGTTCATCGATGCGAAAAATATCATCAGTTTCGGGTGCTCCTTCGATTTAAGGGTTTTCCTGAGGTCCGCGGTCATGATCGCGTTGTGACAGTCGAATTGCTGAACATCCAGCTGGATATTACCGGAGAGTTTAACGGGCTGGCCGGCAATCCGGCTGGTGATGATTGTATCCGGGCGGTTATAGCTGGATATGACGCAACTGAATTTATTAATGTTGGTGCTGCCGTTAACCTGCAACGAACAGCCACTGGTGATCACCCATTTCGTAATGACCGGCTTGTCCGACTGGAAACCAAACAGCATCAGTACAAGAACCAGGTATAGTAAATTCTTTTTATTCATTCAGGGGCTTAGATCCAGTCATATGGGACAGCAAATTATTCAAATGTATAGCTAGTTTTCCTGATTTGGGTTAGCTGTAAAGCAGAGCATCGTCAGCAAAAAAAGATCCCGCCATCGCGGCGGGATCCTTCTATTAACCAACAAACGCTACTTTCGGTTTACTTTAAAGTGGTATCCAGGCTGCTCTTCTTAAATTTCATGAGGACCTGGTTACCCTGCATCAGGTGGAGTTCATCTCCAACGTATTCATAAGAATCAACCCGGCGTAACATATCCACCAGTACAGACTCGTCGAATCCACCCATACATTCAATCATTGTTGACGGAGTGGTATTCAGGAAATGCAGGCTGTTGCCACTTACTGCTACCCGGCCGCTGATACTGTTACATCCGGTATATCCGGTGAAGCTGCCATTATCAAGGTAGAGGTTGAATTTCGGCAACTGGTAGATGTTACCATTATATGCATTGTAATTGATGCTGTTCACATCCAAAGTACCTGTTGTTCCCGTTGTTCCTGTTACACTTGTTGAACCGGTTGCTCCAACAGAACCATTTACACCCACGCTGCCCTGCACGTTAGTACCTGTAGTACCTGTTACTGCGGCGTTCGCGCTTACCGTTGTATTCGCGGGGCTGCCTGAAGTGCCGCCATTCATCTGGTTAGCAACGGTTGCATTACCGGAGGCATTGTTATTAAGACCGTGTGTAGTTGCAGATTGATTGGAAGAAACAGTACCCGCTGCATTGGTGCTGCTGGTGCCGGTTGCTTCACTTCCGGTGGGATTTACCGAACCCCGAGGGTTCTGGTTACTCTCCGGATCATAGGTGCTGCTGAGTGCGCCATCTTTGGTAGCTGCACTGTTCAGGCTTTTATCGATCACTGAACCGCTGGCTGTTCCGTCGACGGTGGTACTTCCATTCATCGTGGTAGTGCCGGTGGCAGTGGTGCCGGTATTCACATCGGCAGTACCACTCTGGTTACTGCTCCTGGTATTAAACGATTCTGAAGCGGACAGATAAGTATTGCCGTCATGCACCCAAAGGGAACGGCTGTTATCCGGCCTCCAGGCTGTCACCAGTTCAGGAGTCATCACCAGTTGCCAGTTTCCGTTAATCGCGGCGTTATAACTGCCGGCAACCGGCCGCTCATATCCCGGATAATCCATGTCCCATGTCCAATAGCGTGCATTCGTACGCTGCCAGTGCTGGTACATTGGAACGGTGGTGTCCTGCGGAATTACTCCGGTAGTAGAAACATCTGTCTTCGAGCTGCTCAAGGTTGATATTTCCGGAGTGGTACC
>DASVBM010000411.1:0-15413 GCA_036375835.1 Chitinophagaceae bacterium
ATCTCCGCCAGGTGGTTGTAGCCGGCCTCGCGGATGGGACCTATATTATCAGGGCGGTTTGCGCAGACGGATGTGAGACTGCGGTACACCGCTTCGTGAAAAACTGATTTTACAATTTGCCTGAATCAGAGCCGCCCGACCGGGCGGCTCTGTTGTTTATATATAAATGATTCAAGATATCAACTTTTCAGACCGGTCATCATTATGACATAAATCAATGTTTTTTTAAGTTCTTATTTACACCTTCATCCTAATTTAGCGCCTCGTGAATTATTCAACCCTGCAGATATGGTGCCTTTACCGGAACAGACGACGTAAATGGATAACGGTTCCCAGGCCACCCTTTCTTCACGTCGCTGATTAACACTGCAGTCGAAAAAAGCCCCAATTATTTATCTGAAATAAGCAACTCATGACCAAGTTTTACCCAGCCGGTATTATCCGACTCTTTATCCTCGCACTAATCGTTGGATTCTTCAGTATTGCCAGTGTCCAGACCACGCTCACCACGCAGGGTTCCGGATCGCTGGTTTATAACTCAGCTTCCGCAGATGGAGCGATCGTATTTGGTGTGAAGAACACCAATGGTTATGCGGTCATCCTGACCGATGTATCAAACTACCTTCCCTCCGGTCTGACTGGCGCTTCAATGAGCCTGTGGTATCACACTACTGTCACTGGTGCGCCCGGAGCCATCAATACCACGAATGGCTGGACAAGCGTGGCGACAGCTGCCGTTAATACCAGCAGTGCTGGTGTCACTCCGATATTCCAGGGACTTAACATGGTGATCCCAGCGAATACAACTTACCGTTTCGCTATTTCAGGGCCACCTTATACACCATATTATGCGGCGGCAAACAGCAACCCGAATTTCTACCGTCTTGGCGGAGTAGAGATATATACCCAGGATAACGTGAACAGCCCGGGATACGGTGGTGCTTTTCCCGGTCCTCCGGCCAATACCCCGAGGGGCTTTCTCGGCAGCATCACATTTAAACCTGAGATTGCGGCACTGGCCAACAATGCAGCTGCATTTGCAATCGTGTCTCCATCCTATAGTGTATGCAGGGGCAACAGCGATGTGAAAGTGAAAATCGTGAATACCGGGAACAATATTATCAATAACGTTCAGGTCAATTGGGAACTTGACGGAGTTGCACAGACTCCTGTCAGTTATTCCACACCGCTGGATATCGCGGGCAGCGCCGGGGGTAACGAAGCGGTGGTCACCCTGGCAAACGTCAATTTCAACGCGGTTGCCAGGACCATCAAAGTATGGACCTCTTTGCCGAACGGAGTCGCCGATGCGTTTGCCGGTGATGACACCACCAGCACGACAATTTATCCCTTAATGAGCGGTAGTTACACTGTTGGTGGCGTGGGTGCTGATTTCCCCACACTGACTTCCGCAGTGGCAGCGCTGGCGCCATATGGAATTTGCGGGCCCGTGGTGTTCAACGTAACCAACGGTACTTACAACGAGCGGTTCACAATACCGGTGATCCATGGCGCATCCCCGGCCAATACAGTCACCTTCAACGGTAACGGAAGCACAATCTCATTTTCTTCATCGGGTAGCGCAGACAGGAATGGAGTTGTTCTGAATGGGGCGGATTACGTAACCCTCGACAACTTTATTATTGACGGTTCCGCCGGAACGTATGCCTGGGGTATAACCCTGATCGGTGGTGCAGACAGGAACACGATTTCAAACTGTACCATTAATCTCAGTACCTCAAGCACCACTTCTACCTATCATGCCGGCATTGTCGTGAGTGGTTCACTGACCTCCACATCAACTTCGGGCAATAATGGAAATAACAACAGTTTCATCAATAACACGATCAACGGCGGTTATTCCGGAATTATCCTTTACGGCAACAGCAGCGCGGGTGCGCAGAATACCGGGAATAAGGTGATTAAAAACGTTATAAAGAACGCTTATGCCTATTCTGTTTACCTGGGCTATCAATCCGGCGTTCTGGTCGACAGCAATGATATATCGCGTCCAAATCGCACCGGATATTCCGGTGGAGCTGGTGTCTATATGACGACCGGCAACGTAAACAGTACTGTTTCCCGTAACCGGATCCACAACATGTTCGACGCCGCCACCACCAGTACATCAACCTTTTACGGGTTTTATGTGTCATCTGACGGCGCCGCGGGTCAGGAGAACAAATTAATTAACAACCTCGTCTATAACACAGGGGGCAACGGGACGGTGTATGGTATTTACAATACCACAGCGCCTTACATGGTGGCGTATCATAATACGATCGTCCTGAATGACCAGGCGGCAACGAGTGGTACTGCATATGGATTTTACCAGACTGGTGCCACCACCGGCCTTCAGTTTAAAAATAATATCGTTTTTATCTCGCGCTCCGGAACCGGCATAAAACGATGCATTTTCCTGAGTTCAGCCACTACCAGCCTGGAATCGAATAACAACGTACTGTATATCGGTGCAGCCGGAGGAACGGATAATAAGATTGGAGCGATTACTACTTCAAACACATATGCCACATTGGCTGACTGGCAGACGGCGAACTCGGGTGCCTATGACCAGTCAAGCTATTCTGTGGATCCATTGTTCACCAATCCCACCGCCAACCCGGCGGATTTCACGCCAACGGAAACAGCGATCAACGGCAAGGGCGCGAATGTGGGAGTCAGTGTTGATATCCTTGGGAATCCAAGAATCATCGCAGCACCTGATCCCGGCGCTTATGAATACCTGAACGCAAGCTGTACTGCTCCGCCAACTGCCGGAACAGCAACGGTTGCGCCTTCCGCGGTTGCCTGTGGCGGGTCTTCCATTCAATTGGCACTTTCCGGAAATGTTGCAGAAGCCGGATTGATTTACAGGTGGCAGCGTGCCACCGTTTCAGGCGGACCGTTCACAGACATCACCAGTGACCTGAACGCTCCTGACTATACCGCTGTAATGCCGGCAGCCACCGCATCAGATGTAATTTATTATTACCGTGCCTCGGTAAGTTGCGGTGCATCGGTTGCCTACTCAACTGAAATAGCAGTAACGGTTCCCGGGCTTTTCCCTGCCGGCACCTATACCATCAATCCTTCACTACCGGCCGGAGGAACCAACTACCAGTCGTTCAACGCTGCAGTTGACGCGATACGCTGTGGAATCGGAGGTGCTGTTGTGTTCAATGTAGATGGTGCTTCCAACTTTAATGAGCAGGTAATTATTCCCGCCATTACCGGAACCTCCGCAAGTAACACCATCACTTTTAAAGGAAACGGCGCTGCGCTTAGCTATACTTCCACCAGCACTTCAGAAAGGGCGGTTATTAAGCTGAACGGTGCAGATTATGTTACTATCGACAGCCTGAACATCACCGCAGGCGGCAGTACCAGCGGCGAATATGGATATGGCGTGCAAATGGTGAACGACGCTGATAATAATACTGTTTCCGGTTGTACGATCAATGTGGCGGTAACCCCTGCTACCGCTAGTTCCACATCTTTCGCCGGTGTAGTGATAAACGCCTCCACGGCAACAACCGCTACCGGCACCGGTGACAGTAAGTGTGACAATAATACTATTACCCGTAATACCATCAACGGCGGATACCTGGGGATTGGCGTAATCGCAAACAGTTCCACCAATACTGTTACCGGCAATAAAATAAAGGGTAATACCATTACGAACTTCTACACCTATGGCGTATACCTGAATGGCAACATCAGTACCCTGGTTGATAGTAATGATGTCAGCAGGCCTGCACGGGCAACGGTGAGCAGTTACTATGGGGTTTACATGACAGGTGTAAGTCGGTCCACCGTCATTTCACGCAACCGGTTCCATAACCCATTTGGTGCAGTAACGACCAGCACCGACGGAGCTTATGGTGTGAACAGCAGCAGCGTGGATGCTACTCCCGGAAATGAGAATATTATCGCCAATAACCTTATTTATGGCTTCAATGGCGAGGGCACACAGAACGCATTCCTGAATACCGGTTCCGACAATACCTGGTATTTCTTCAACAGTATTTCGTTAGATGACGCCTCAGCCACAACTGCCACTACACTTACACGAGGTCTTTACCAGAATACGGCTGCAACCGGTTTGCAGTTTAAAAACAATATCGTTAAGATATCCCGTGGAGGTACAGGTGATAAACAATGCATCTTCCTGAACACTGCCGGAACGGTTATCGCATCTTCGAATAATGACTTATATATGAGTTCAACCGGCGGCGCGGTGAATGCAGTTGGTAATATCAATGCAACCAACTATACCACGCTCGCTGCATGGCAGTCGGCAAGTGCATTAGATGCGAACTCACAGTCACTTGATCCTCTGTTCACGGATCCTTCGATGGGCGATCTGTCTCCCACGGAGTATGCTCTCGATAATCTGGGTACACCAGTCAGCATCACCACAGACCTCACCGGCGCCTTAAGGAATGCGACGACACCGGATATGGGTGCGTATGAATTTACCGCGCCGGTTTGTACCACGCCTCCAGCTGCAGGAAGCGCTACATCTTCGGCATCCGCTGCAGTATGTTCCGGTTCAGCAGTTGTACTTGGCGTAACCGGAAATTCTTCGGGTATCGGCCAGACCTATGTATGGCAGAGCGCAACTACGGTTGCCGGGACGTACACCGACATAAGCGCCTCATCTGCTCTACCCGGCCTTTCAATCAATCCGACGGAAAGCCGCTTTTATCGTGTAGCTGTAACCTGCAGTGGTAATACTTCTTATTCAGTTCCGGTGGAAGTGCTGGTCAACCAGCCACTCGCCGGTGTTTACACCATTGACGGAAGTATGCCGACAGGCGGTGCCAACTACCAGAGTTTCAATGATGCTGTAAGTGCCATGCTGTGTGGGGTTTCAGCGCCAGTGGTCTTTAATGTTGCCCCGGGTACCTACAACGAACAGGTGGTCATCCCTGCTATCACCGGTGCATCGGCAACCAATACCATCACTTTCAAAGGCAACCTGGCAACGCTGTCATTCAATTCATCAACCAGTACAAGCCGCACAGGTATCATTCTTAATGGTGCAGATTATATCACCATCGACAGCCTCATGATCGACGGCTCGGCTGGTACCTATGGCTGGGGTGTGCTGATGACGAACAACGCAAATAATAACATGGTCTCTAACTGTGTGATCACCGTGAGCAAGACATCCACGAGTTCCGCATACCACATTCCGGTGGTGTTCAGCGGATCGGTATCGTCTCATTCCACCAGCGGTGCGAATGCCAACAACAATACCATCACCGGTAACACGCTTTCAGGAGGATACTATGGGATAGTGCTGTACGGCGGCTCGACGACAGGGGCGCAGAATGTAAATAACACCGTGTCAAAAAACATCATCCAGGAATTTTATACCTCTGCGGTTTATGCGGTTTACCAGTCGGGAACGGTGATCGACAGCAACGACATCTCCCGTCCAACGCGTACTACCATGCCGACAACTACCGAAACGATCTACATGGGTTCGGACTGTAACAACATGCTGGTGAACGGTAACCGGATACATAATATGTTTGACGGTGATGCTACCACCAGCGATGCTATCCGGGGTATATCGATTTCCACGGATGCAACCGTGTCGCAGCGTATTACTGTTCAAAACAATGCCATCTACAATATCAATAATGGTGCAGGCGCTATTTATGGTATTTATAATTCCGGTTCTTCATATTGCGATATCTATCACAATACAATAGACCTGGCAGACGGTGCCGCCACGGCGGGGAGCACTTACGGGTTCTACCAGACCACAACCGCCTCCGACATCAATTTCAAAAACAATATCATCACCATCACCCGCGGCGGGTCCGGTACTAAATACGCGATCTATAAGAGTACTTCGGCGAACCTGATCATTAGTAACAATAACGTTTTCTACCTGAACAGTTCAGGCAGCGGAACACAGAACGTCGGCTACCAGGGTGGCGCACAGTCCACGCTTGCAAGCTGGCAGAGTGTGAGCGGGCAGGACGCGAACAGCATAGTCATTGACCCGATGTACCTGAACGCGCCGGCCGGCGACTTTACACCAACAGAACCACTGATCAACAATCTCGGTGCGAACGTTGGCGTTGCTTTCGACATCCTTGACAGTGTGCGGAACGTATCAAACCCGGATCCGGGCGCATTTGAATTCAACCTGCCGGGATGCAGCAATCCGCCCACAGCAGGCACAGCTGCATCTTCGCTTCCGGTTGTTTGTTCCGGTGAAAGCTTTACACTTGATATTACCGGCAGCAGTAGTGGCAATGGCCTTACATTCCAATGGCAATCGTCTCCAGATAATACTACATGGACAAATGTCGGAACCGCAGCGACAGTTACAGCTGCTAACGTCAGTCAGACTGCAAGCAGTTATTATCGTGCGCAGGTAGTATGCAGCGGGGGGACGGCTGTATATACCAATACGGTTTACGTGTCTACGCCAACAACGGTGCTGAACGGAATATATACTATCAATAGTGCGGTTCCTACGGGAGGAACCAACTTCAGCAGTTTCAACGACGCAGTGTTGAATATGAAATGTGGTATCGGCGGACCAGTGGTGTTCAATGTCGTTCCCGGATCTGGTCCTTACAACGAGCAGGTGATTATACCGCAGATTCCCGGTACATCAGCGGTTAATACCATCACATTTAATGGAAACGGCGAAACCCTGAGTTATACCTCACCGGTTGGTGGCGAAAGGGCGATCTTTAAGCTGAATGGCACCGATTACGTTACTATTGACAGCCTTCGTTTGTTCTCAGCCGCAGCTGCATCTGCAGAATATGCCTACGGTGTGCAGCTGGTGAATGATGCCGACAATAACATCATCAGGAAGTGTACGATAGAACTGAACACAACCGCCACTTCCAGCAACTTCGCCGGTATCGTGATCAACTCAGCCACTTCTACTACGGCTACTACCAATGGCGACAGTAAGTGTGATAATAATCTTATCTCCGGTAACCTCATTAACGGCGGATACTATGGAGTTGTAATTGCTTCTGATGGCGGAAACGGGCTGATGGTCAATAATAACCAGGTCGTGAATAATACCATCAGCAATTTCCACCTTTATGGAGTTTACCTGAATGGGGGCGTCAATACAACCATTGAACAGAACGATATCAGCAGGCCGGGCCGGAGTACGGTGAGTACTTTCTACGGGGTCTACCTGACCGAGAAGAGCACAGGAACCCGTATTATTCGCAACCGGATCCACAACACAAGTGACGCTGCGTCAACTTCAACTTCGGGTAACTATGCAGTCTACCTCACCAATTGCGATGCAACGGCAGGAAGCGAGAACATTGTTGCGAATAACATGATCTACCGTTTTAATAACGCCGGATCACAGTATGCGCTCTATAATTCCGGTTCCGACTACGTACGCTATGTTTATAACTCGGTGTTGCTCGATGGCCCGGCAACAAGTTCTGCCAGCTACGACACGAGGGGCTTCTACCAGACAACTGCGGCCAGTGGTATTGAGCTTAAGAACAATATCATTATCATTTCAAGACCCTGTGTGGGCGATAACCATTGCCTGTATTTTAATACATCGACTACTACGTTCGTCTCAGACTATAACGATCTGCAGATGCTAACAACCGCGGGCAGTCTGAACAACGTAGCATATATCAACTCAACACAATACCCAACGCTGGCTGCATGGCAGGCTGCTTCAGGAACGCCGGACGTACACTCGCTCAGTGTTGACCCGCTGTTTGTTTCTGCTGATGACCTGCACCTGCAGAATGGATCGGGTGTGAGCAACCAGGGGACAGCGATCTCCGGTATCAGTACAGATATTGATGGCGACACGCGAAGCGCTACCACGCCTGATATAGGAGCGGATGAATTCGCCGGGCCACTTCCGGTGACACTGGTCAGCTTTACGGGTGAACTGGCTGGAGTTGGAAACCGCCTGCGTTGGATTACTGCAACCGAGAGCGGTAATAAAGGCTTCGAATTGCAGCGTAGTGTAAACGGGCAGCAGTTCAGCACCATTGGTTTCATCGCTTCCAAAGCTGAAAATGGTAACAGTACAACGATCCAGGATTATGTTTATGTTGACTCCAAGCCATTTGAGGGCAGCACCTACTACAGGCTGAAGCAGATAGACAATGAGGGCAAGGTCACGTACAGCAACGTAGTGGTGCTTAGCCGCAAGACCGCTGTGATTACCCTCGGCAGTGTTTATCCCAATCCGGCATCTAACGAACTGAATATCCGTGTGAATGCCCCGGCAGCGCAGCAGGCAATCGCGGTGATCACAGATCTGGCCGGTAAGGTAATCAGCCGGCAATCGCTGAGCCTGGCGGGCGGCACCACGAGCCACCGGATGAATATCAGTCAGCTGGCAGCTGGCAACTATTTCATCAGGCTGGTCTGCGGCAATGGTTGTGAGACCACCGTACAACGATTCGTAAAACAGTAAAAACGAATGAGCTACAGATTTGAAAGGCGGGGATTTCCCCGCCTTTTTTTGCGTTTTGGGACAAAGCTGAAAATTCATGTTCTTTGCAGCGAAATTTTCATCTATGCTGCCAAAATACAAGCGAATCCTTTTGAAGTTATCTGGTGAAGCCCTGGTGGGAACGCAACGCGACGGCTTCGATCCATTTGACCCAAAGATCATCGAACAATACGCACAGGATATCCGCACCGTAACGGATCTCGGTGTGCAGGTTGCCATTGTGATAGGAGGTGGAAACATCTATCGCGGTATGAATGAAGCGGAAACAGGGATAGAGCGTGCGCATGGTGACTATATGGGGATGCTGGCCACGATGATCAACGGTATGGCCATGCAGGCGATGTTGGAAAAGATCGGCGTCTACACCCGGTTGCAAAGTGCGATACAGATGGAACAGGTCGCTGAACCCTATATCCGCCGCAGGGCCATCCGGCACCTGGAAAAGGGAAGGGTAGTGATCTTTGCTGCGGGAACCGGAAATCCTTACTTTACTACGGATACAGCAGGCTCGCTGCGTGCGATCGAGATAAAAGCAGACGTGATCCTGAAGGGAACAAGAGTTGATGGCATTTACACTGCTGACCCCGAAAAAGACAGTTCAGCTACCCGTTTTGAAAAGATCAGCTTTCAGGACTGCATCAGCAAGAACCTTAAAGTGATGGACATGACCGCCTTTACACTTTGTATGGAGAATAAACTGCCGATCATTGTGTTTGACATGAATAAGCCCGGCAACCTCCTGCAGGTTGTACAAGGAATGAACGTCGGTACCCTGGTAAGCTAAAAAGATAGTCCACGAGAAATGAAGCGGCACCTTTGCCGCTTTTTTTATTATGATCATTATCATTCTGCTTTGGCGGTGAAGGGATAATTTTGATGCGTAAAACAGTTGTTATGAATCCCCAGATCGCGAATATCCGAACAGAGTACAAGCTCAAATCGCTCTCCGAAGAGGACGTTCTGCCCGACGCGATGCAGCAGTTTGACCTGTGGTGGAAAGAGGCGCTGGAAAGCGAGATATATGAGGTAAATGCGATGACCCTGGCCACTGCTGACTTATCCGCTGTGCCAACTATCCGCACCATGTTGCTGAAAGATTATAATGAAGACGGATTCGTATTCTTTACCAATTATCAAAGCAGGAAAGGAAGGCATCTGAGCGAAAACCCCGTAGCCTGCCTGTTGTTCTTCTGGAAAGAGCTGGAAAGGCAGGTGAGGATAGAGGGCAAAGTGGAGAAGGTGCCTGTAAATGAAAGCGAGGCATACTTCCATTCAAGACCTGAGGGCAGCAGGATCGGCGCCTGGACCTCACCACAAAGCCAGGTCATACCGGGGCGGTTGTTCCTTGAAAACCGGTATATGGAGGTGATGGAGCAATTTAAAGGCAAAGAAATCCCGCGGCCGGAGCAATGGGGCGGTTATATAGTAAAACCAATGAGGATTGAGTTCTGGCAGGGCAGGCCAAGCCGTTTGCACGACAGGATACTTTACTCGCGGAACAGCGAAGGGTGGAAAATCGAAAGGCTGGCACCCTGAAAAAATAAGGGCCGGCGATTGATCACCGGCCCTGAAATCATTCAGGCTTCTTTCTTCACTGCAGGCGCGTTTTTCTTTGTTGCCTTTGCAGGACGGCTCTTTCCGAACGAGCCTTTAAAGCGTTTTCCTTTTGCTGTTTTTTTATCTCCTCTTCCCATATAATTGTGTTTGTTCGATACAAAAATAAAAAATCCCATCGTCTTCCAAGGAATAGATGGGACTTCAATGCGTTTAACGGAAAATCAAAGCTTTCCGCTCAGTTCCTTACCTGCCTTGAAGCGGGCAACTTTCTTCGCCTTGATTTTGATTGTCTCACCTGTCTGCGGGTTGCGACCGGTGCGGGCCTGTCTCTTTGAAACAGAGAAAGTACCGAAACCGACCAGCGTAACCTTATCACCTTTTTTCAGTGTTTTGGTAACAGCGTCAATGAAAGAATCTAAAGCAGCGTTAGCCTGGGTTTTGGTGATCCCTGCTTCTTCAGAAACCTGGGCAACCAGTTCAGCTTTGTTCATAATGTGTTCTTTTTTTGTTTTTAAACGGAGAAACAAATTTATCGGCTTTTGAACACCGGCAAAATTTTTTGAAACAATTTAATGTCTGCGAATTCGTCTAAAACCCGTATTCAGCAAGCGTTACAGCGTTCCACGGTTTTCGTGAAACAATATTCCGGATCAGATATTATCGGCTGCAATGCTTTGCCGTGGCGGGTTTCCGCAGTTTTTCCCGTTTGTTTGCCGCTGTCGCGATGGATCTGCGGAATATACAAAGCATTTGACTTCGCTTTGCGCTGTGAAGTTTGTTTCCACAGTCAATCCACAACTTCCATCAATGTGCGGAAGGCTATATAATTATTCCCCCATTTGTCCGTTGTCGCCTTTCTCAGCCGGTCGGCATACAGTTCAATATACCGGTTATACGCAGCCATGCCGGCCGCATAATATTGTACCGCGTAGGTAGGCCCTTCGCTTTCGTCGGTCTCCAGCAATCTCAGGAACACAAATTTTTCAAAACAACCGGTATTCATCACCTCGGGAATATGCACTTCATTCATCCATTTTTTCCAGGAATCGTGAATACCGGGAGTGATCTTGATAGTTACGTTATAAACAAACATTTCATTGTTTTTTGCTCAGCTCATGGGTGAGATTCCAGGTGAAGAACGTGAGGAGCGCAAGCACTCCCGCAATGATCAGCCACAGTGTGATACGTTTTGATTCTTTTGGATCCGCAGGCTGTATGCTGGCTGCAATGGCCTCGTACCCGATTGGATTAAACTGTGAAGGTAAGCTATCGGCAAACGACTGCAGGTCATAACTCGGCGTCTTTGCCTGCGGATTTTCCATTAATACCTTGTATTCGTTTCCCCTTTCCAGATAGGAAATAATATTGCGAGCCGGTTGAAATGTCTGGAATACTGCTACTTGCAAGGCAGGGTTATCGCCGTTGAATATCTTTACGGTGAATTCTTTGGTCTTAAATGCAGGCACCTGCACAAAATCATTCGCAGAGCTGATTTCAAATTCACCGCCCGTGGACTCTATCATTGCGCGCCTGCGATACAGCTTTGCACCGTTTAGCCTTATTTGCACCGCTGAAACGTGATAGGCAGCAGGCTGAATTACTTTAATGTAGGTATAGCCGTCAGCCGAATCGACCTGTGAGATGAATGGTTCCGGATTAATGATCATCGGACTGTATTCGCCTGTTCCACGCGGAGTGGTAATTCCAGCCTCCAGGATGTTGACCGGGTCGCTTTTACCGTTGAAAACGAGAATCCTCAGGTAACGGTATGAACTTCTTGGAAAATCAAGTTTCGCCACGAAACGATCCTTTTCCAATGATTCGCCCCGGGGAATACTCAGGCTTTCAGCGATAATAAACCAGGAACTGCCGTCATCGCTGCCGCTGATTCTCGCCATCCTTTCCGTTGCTGAGTTTCGGAGGATCAGCGTTAATGCGTTGAGATCTCTGCCTGTGTTATTTTGTACTACCAGATGCGTTGATCCACTATCCTTCTGCGCATTTTCTATGATCGGCAATGGCTGGAAATATTCTTTTTCCAACCGGGTCAGCCCACTTTGAAGAATGTAAGGCACGTGCCTGCCTTTTGCGTCAATGATCCGTAAATCAGCTAATTGAAGATTGAGGTGGCTGCTCAATTCCGGTGTCACCTGGATAGAATAAAAGCCGGTTTCCTTTACTTCTTCCAGCTTTGCAGAAAAGGCAAAATGCTGGCAATATGCGGCCGATGGCAATAACAGCAAAACCGGCAGCAGGAATTTACTCAGTTTCCGCATGATCAATAAGGATTTTTTTCAGCCTCTGGTACATGAATGAAATCACCAACAGTAATATACCTAATAATATAAAGGCGATGATTTTTCCACCAGGTGGTATATTCTTAATATCAAAGGTAAACAGCTTTAACAATGTAAGCCCGAAGAGTCCAAGCGCGGAAATTCGCAGCGATTTGAAGCGGTATTTCATCCCGGCCCAGACCATCGCGAATGAAGATAGTCCCCAGATGACGGAAAGGAATGCTTTTGAATACAGGTTTTCGAAATAATCGATATTTACATGAGGCGTAAATACGCTCCAGATGTAGGCATTCCTGATTTCAATGCTGATCATTACTACAATCGCGAGAGAAAGAATGGTAACGAAGGCAGGAAATAAGGGGCGATACCGGTATCGGTTCTGAATAATGTAAAAGAATGAATGCAACAGAAAAGCTGTTATAGCTACAGCATTGAATATCCAGGCAAACAGATGTGGGGTGTTGTTGCCGGACCTGAGAATACTGACTTCTGTGGTATACACGTTAGAGGCATTTGCCAGGTATAAAATGAAAAAGATCACCGTAGCCAGCAATCGCAGGTAATCGTCGACTGCCCTGCTAAGGCTATCTGCCACGATCAGCAAACCAGTCAGCAGGCTTATGGTAAATAACTGCAGGTACACCAGGTTCAGCCCGGTGCCGCCATAGCGTGTGATAAACTGGTAGTTAATTTCGATTGCACCCGCGAAGTATAATAATCCGATTGCGCCAGCCAGGTACACATTTCTAATCAGCCGGTTTGTAACGCCGGCCAGATAAAATGTATCAGCCTCTTTCCGCATCAGCAGGTACAGGCAGCTTAAAGATACTGCTGCCGATAAGGTTGTGATGAATCCTTTGTTCAATATCACCGGCAGGCGCAGTTTGTCATAATAGTTGTATACATGATCCCAGTCCATGAACAGGCTGAACGTCATACAAATCACGACAACGAAAGATGCCAGCTTAAGCATTTTGATAAATGATCGCTGGTATAGCCAGAGCAGCAATACTGCTTCGGCAGCCCAGAAAAGGGTGATATAATTGCCTTCGAGCTGTACTGGCCCTGTAAGTGAGATATAAGTGATGGTGAGGCCAATCAGAAGGTAAATGAAATTGCGGTGCAGTCTTCCCGACTTAAACAGTGTATAAGCAAGTGCAAGGTTCAATATACCAAGGGTGGCGGTAAATATTCCTTTAAAATCTGCCATCCCGGTTGCCGATAGTATACTAAGCCCTGCAGCGTAATAACTTGTATTGATGATGAGCAGCACACCAAAATCCAGGGCCCTTAAACTTCTGGTTGTGTTCCGCTGGCTCACCAGATTCATGGAAAGAAACACCACATAAAATATCGTTGCAAAAACAATCGCATCAGGGGAGGGGATTTCACCTGCTGCGTAAACATCGGCATACCATGCTCCGAAAATGATGATCGTAAAAAACAGCGATATATAATTAAGTGCTTTCCAGTTCCTCAAGTAAGCCAGTACGATCAGGCCACAATTCAACACGGTTAAATATGTGAACAATGCCATATGGTTATTGCTTCCGTTGCTAACCAGGAACGGCGTGATGAAACCGCCTAAGGTCGCTAGCACCGCCAGTTCAAGTCTGTTGTAAAGAACAGAGAGCAGCACAGCGAAACCGGTGATGAATACCATTATAACAAACGCAGGTGTCTGCCCGATCAGCTGATATTCATGAAATGCAATGGCAATAGTAAAATAGAATAATGAAAGTCCACCGCCGACCAGCACCGAACTGAATGAACGGTAGCTGTTTCTCAACCGGTGAGCCAGTGCGATCAGTATGCCCCCACACAATAAACCGATTCCGGTTCTTCCCTGTTCATTGATCCACTCTTTATCTATCGCGTATTTCACGAAGAACGCGATTCCCAGCACCAATACCGCAATACCGATCTTATTCACCAGGTTTTCGCCAATGAATTTTTCCATGTCGGGGTTGTTTCGCAACCATCTTTCGATCCAGCTTTCAGGAGGTTCAGGTATTTGCCGGGGTCTGGAATCCGGAGAGGTAAACACCGGCACTTGTTGCTGTTCTGCAGGTGACAGAGGCCCCTGGCTGGATTCTGTTTTAATTGATGTTTCCGGAATATTCCGGTCGTCGGATACTGTTGATACCTGCGTAAAAAAGACCGGTGTTTCCCTTTCCGGCCCTGCCTGAACGGGTACTGTGGCATCTGGTGATGCCGGCACCTTAACTTCTTCCTTTCCGGTATTCAGCTGCCGGAATTCTTTTTGTAGCTGATGGAGGGATTGCCTTAGCTCAGAGAGCACTTTTGTATTGTCTGCGACATTCGCGCGCAGCACAAGTACCAGCACAATGATTATTGCGAGAAGCAGGATTATCATAGCAGTAGATTGATGAACAATTGCAATTCAATATACAATTGTGTTCTCTAACTGTCCATGACATTTCGATTTGTTAACAATTTACTTCAACATAAATAGGGCAGTGATCGCTGTGTTGTACATCCGGATATATCTGCGCATCTACGATTTGCTTTTTCAGATTATCGGTAGTTGTAATATAATCGATGCGCCAGCCTTTATTCTGCGCCCGTACGGTCGGAAACCGCCTGCTCCACCAACTGTAACAATCTTTACGGTCCGGGTGAATGCACCGGAAGCTGTCTACAAACCCGTTACTGAGGAATTTAGTCATCCAGGCGCGTTCTTCCGGAAGAAAACCCGAGGTGCGCAGATTGCCTTTCGGGTTATGAATATCCAGCTCGGTATGCGCAATATTATAATCGCCGCAGATGACCAGCCTGGGTCGTGTTTTACGTAGTTCCGTCAGGTATTCCAGGAATTCATCCAGCCACTGGTACTTGTACTCCTGCCGCACATCTCCCATTGTGCCGGAAGGAAAATAAACGTTCAACAATGTAAGTTCTTTAAAATCCAGCCGAAGCACCCTGCCTTCATAATCGCTTTGCCCGATACCATTTCCATAGAAAACATTAACCGGGTCAACCTTGGTAAACACCGCTACACCGCTGTACCCTTTTTTCTGTGCAGCGAACCAGTATACTTCGAAGCC
>DASVBM010000464.1:0-3960 GCA_036375835.1 Chitinophagaceae bacterium
GAAGCTGAGGTTTGAAACATAAATGTTCATAAGTCTGATTTTGAAATAAATAATGATCTGAGAAGGCAAGGAGTAGATCAACTAAGCGCGTTCGAGGCGGGATAATTAACGATACTTGATGCGAGGCTCAAATGGTAACTAAGTGAAGGTAGGGATTATTTGGGGAATGGGCTGTTAAATTAGGCGTTAGGCGTTAGGCGGGAGACGGGAGACAAGAGACAGGAGATGGGGAAGCGCGGCGGCCGCAGAGCATACCATTGTATTCCTGCGGCCGCAGTGCTTCCGGGATTATTCCCGCTTTTGTGCTTTATTCAGCAAGGAATACACCCGCTGCGCCGAGCTCGGCATTGGCGAACGAGTGATCAACAAACGTATAGCGGCCTTTCTCGGGGATCATGAATTCCAGCACGGCACCCTGCGCAGGACCTACCAGCGCAGCCTGCATGCCGTTGAGCTCGTTCTTCGGATTGCCATCGAGGTACACTTTGTCGAATATGGTTCCGATCACGTGGAAGCTCGAGATCAGGTTGGGACCAACGTTCAGGAAATACACCCGGACCCTTTCTCCTGCTTTTACTTTCAGCGGACGGATCACATACTGGCCTACCTTACCATTAAACGCCATGAAATTCGGTTGCCGCTTCAGTGCCAGCGAAGTATCGGGAGCCCAGGCACCGCCTTCCTGCTTTGCATAATATTCATTCTGGATGATCGCGAACTCGCGATCCACTTTATTGGGATAGCCGTCACGTGGTTCAACGATCACCATGCCGTGCATACCGGCGATCATGTGCAGGAGAACCATGGGCGTACCGCAGTGATACATGAATACACCGGGATAATTGGCGGTCCAGGTAAAGCTGATGGTTTCACCGGGGCTGATACTGCGGTATTTGTCTTCAGGATTGACCATGCCCGCGTGGAAGTCGATCGAGTGGGGCATAGGTTGCATATTGATGGCCATATTCATGCCCGCCATGGCAGAATCGCTGGACCGGTCGGTCATGGAGAAGCGTATGGTCTGTCCTACCCGCATGCGCAACACAGGCCCGGGCAGAGAATCGCCGAACACCCAGGCTTTAAACATCACGTCTTTTTTAATGGAGACCATTTTATGGTCCACGTCGAATTTCACGTCTATGGTATCGCCGTCCTGTATTGCCGGTACGGCCGGTGCGTAGGCCAGCGGTCCTTTCTGGCCTTCTTTATTCGCAGCGCTGGTCACCTGTGCCGGCGGAGCGCCCATGGACAGGTCCTTGCTACTGCCGTTGTCGTCGTTTTGCCGGCAGGAGATTATAGCCAGCAATAAAATTGATGCAAGTGTAAGTTGTTTCATGTGAAGCGTTTCCACAAAAATAGTGCGGGAAAAAAGCGGGCGGCATTAGAATAAGAGAAAGCGGATAGCGAAGAGGCGAATAAAGGATGGCTTATGGCATATAGCGCGAAAAGGGGGGAGATGAATGTTTGTTGCCGCCAGGTGAAGACAGATGGATCAGCTGCGCTGATGGGGAACGCGGATTTTGATGATTGCGATGATAACTTATGATTTTGTACAAGGATGCAGATGCGTGAGAGAATATAAGCGGTTGGAGGTGGAAGGGGTTATGATGATCAGCTGCGTTGATGTGGAACGCGGCCTGGTAGTATGATCATCATTTAAGTTCCGCCGATGATATCAGCATACGGATGTAGCACCCTCTCCTTCAGGAGAGGGGTTGGGGGTGAGGTCTGAGGTAATGGTTTTACGTCACAATGACTAATCAGTACACCTGCGCCACGGGGTCCTCTGTAATGCCAGCGAATTGCGAAAGATCTGTTCGAGGGAGAGACCCCGTAGGGACCCCATGATGATCAGCTGCGCTGATGGGGAATCCGGCCTGGTAGTATGATCATCATTTAAGTTCCGCCGATGATATCAGCATACGGATGTAGCGCCCCTCTCTTCCAGGAGAGGGGGTGGGGGTGAGGTCTGACGTAATGGTTTTATGTCACAATGACTAATCAGTGCACCTGCGCCACGGGGTCCTCTTTAGTGATCGCGAATTGCGAAAGTTCTGTTCGAGGGAGAGACCCCGTGAAGACAGCGATGCCGAAGCGTCCTTGCGAGGTTGCTGGAACGGTTTGACATTCGTGGAAGAGACGCTGCGGAGAAGGAAACGCCCCTCTCCAGAAGGTGAGGGGCGTCGGTCCGTATGCTGCCGGACAATGGAGATCAATGATGCGAATGGCTGTGCGCATCTGGCTCATGGCCCTGCTTTGCTGCTTCAATTTCCGCCGGGGTTCCGGCTGTTACCTTGATGGTAAAATCGATCGTGTGCAGGCTGCCGTCTGCGTTAAACTGAACCCATCCGCGGTAGATGCCTGGTTTACTGAAAGTGGTGTGCAGGTCGAACCGGCCGTTCTCAACATTCGGGTGAACGTGCATGTATTCCTTATCATTCAGGCTGATCATTACAAAATGCGCTTTCGCTCCGAGGTAGTTTTCCAGCGTGTTCGCGTCTACCGGCTGACCGTTATTTTTAACTACGCCGGCGATATGCATGGTTGTACCGGTGATAAACCTGCCGGCTGCGGGTACCAGTTCAAAACTGTATGCCCCGGAATTGCCGGAAAGCTTGTTGTCCGAAAATATTTTTGACGCGGGGGCCTTGCCACTCACTTTTAAATCGAATTTGTCAACCACGTGTCCTGCGCCGGCGGGTTTATAATCCGCGAAGGCGATATAGTTACCGCCAGCGGGAAATTTCTCAGTCACTACATAAGATCCGCTGCTTGTGTATTCCGGGTGAATGTGATCGAACCAGCTGAGGTCCTCGCTGACGAGTATCAGGTGGATCTTTTTTTCGTGTTCTATGTCAAGCGCTACCTGTTCGCCTTCCGCGTTCCTGTTTTTCGGGATGAACGAGAGGGCCACGTCTTTCCCCGAAGCGATCACAGCAGGGGTTGCTGCAAACTGCATAAAATAGCTTCCCGCTGCTGCCACAGGAGCATCGCTATGTTCCAGCTTCATGCCGCATTTGGGGCAGGTATCGCCTTCTTTTCCGGTCACCTCGGGGTGCATGGGACAGGTAAAGCTGTGCGTGTGCGCTGTAGCGGAGTTTTCCGCGTCAGCCGTTGCAATACTGTTGCAGGCTATGGCCATGGGCAGCATCGCAGCAAATAAAACAATCCATTTCATGTTCTTTTTCATTTTAGTCTGGTTATGGTGTGGTTTAATGTTTTCTTCTTTCATACCTGCAACAGCTGTGTAGCCTGCTGTAAACGGCGTCCGGGGCAGTAGCCTGTTCGGTATCATGCCCGGCAGCAGCGATCGCATCATGTATCAGTTGCAGGTTGGTCGCCGCGTCATCGAATGTTACGGTTATGATCTTAGTCTGGCTGTTCCAGTCGGCCTCTGTTGCACCTGCCGATTCCGCTGCCTTTTGAATACGTTTCCTGCACATGCCGCAGTTGCCATAAACTTTGAAGCTGGCAGTGGTGCCGCTTACTGCGGGTGCACTTGGTGTACCGGCAAACGCTGAAACTGCCATAGAGAGTAATCGTTTCATAGACCTGTAGTTATATTTTTCGAATGTTGTGTTGATTATTGTTTCCGGGTTCAAAATTGCGAAGGGCCGGTGGTGCGGCTGTTATATGATTTCGTTTTGGTTTTATATTTTTCCCGTACCGGGCGGCTATCATTCGTCGTTTGCAGCCCGCAGCTTTGCCGCGCGTATCGTTTTAAAATGCGAGGTGGTGAGCCCGGTGTATTGCCGGAATTGTTTTGACAGGTGTGCCACGCTGCTGAAGTTTAAACGGAATGCGATATCTGAAAGCGATAAGGAAGAATAGACCAGCAGCTCCTTCACTTTCCTGATCCTGTAGCTGATGAAATATTGTTCCACCGTTTTTTGTTCAACCTGCGAAAAGCTGGCGCTGATAGTATTGTAGTCTTTACCGAGCGGGCGGCGAGCAGGTCCG
>DASVBM010000426.1:0-2168 GCA_036375835.1 Chitinophagaceae bacterium
CAGTTGTCTGCGGGGCTTAAAGGCAGTTTAAAAGAATCCGCAGTTCCCGCTTCCCAGGTCCACCTTCGAAGAAAGCATCATAACTTATCATAATAATCCTGGTAATCCGCGTTCCCCATCCCGCCAGGGATCCATCATACTTCCGCAGGAAGCATCATAGCTTATCATAACGATCATGATAATCCGCGTTCTTCATCCCGCCAGGGATCCATTATCGCCTGCTATCCAGCACCTCTATCTCAAACTCCAGTATACTGTTCGGTGGGATCTTCGGCGCGCGGGTGCGGATCGAGTAAGCATAGGCCGATGGTATCACGATCTTCAGCTTGCCACCCGTTCTCACCATGGGTATCGCGATCTGCCAGGCCTTGATCAGCCTGTTCAGTGGAAAACTGGCAGGCTGGTCTGTGGCCTGGTCAATGATTTCTGTAGAACCGAAAATGCGCAACTGGTATTTTACGGTTACCGTATCCCTTAGATCGATCGCCTTGCCGTTACCCGGGTCTGTTATCTTATAAAAAATTCCCAGCGTGTCTGCAGCAACGTCTGTCCTGCCTTCGGCAATTGCCCGCCGGATGATCACGTTATCGATTTCCAGCTGGCGAACACTGTCCACCGCCGGCATGGGAACTATGGACGGCACCGGTGATGTACCCACGGCGTCCAGGGGCTTCCAGCCACCTGCTGCCCGCTGCACCCAGAGATTACGGATCTCCGCGTCGATCCTGCTGTTCTTTTCCGCTTCATGGATCACCGCAGGTGAAAGGATACCATCCCGCCGCCCTTCCAGCCTGCAGCTGCCCAGCAGTTTCCATTTATTCTCGCCCGGTAGAAAAACATAGCCGGAGTATAAAACAAAATTACCGGCGGAGTCAGCCGCGCTTGCGATCAGCAGCCGGTAGTTTGTATTCAGCGCCCAGTCGTACTCCCATTCCAGTTCATCGTCTTCCGATTCTACTCCTACACCCCTGGCAACGATGCCTGCCTGTCCGGGAAATTTAAAAATGATTTCCTTTTCGTTTTTCTCCGCTTCGAAAAACAGTGACACCGTATTCGTGCCGATGCCGGCACGCGCGTCCTTCTTGCCTTCATAACTGCGGATCGATACATCCGCTATCAGTGAAACCGCTTTTACGGAATCCGGCAGCTTGAAACTGCGGTCCTGCGAAAAACCCGGGATGGAAAGTGATGCGGCAATGGAAAAAGCAGCGATACGGCAGCAGCAGCTTGAGATGGTTAAAGCCATTTTTTGGTTTTGAAATAAAGATACGTCAGAACCGTCATCAGTGCCATCAGCCCCAGCACCGCGGGGTAGCCCCAGTGCTCGTCAAGTTCCGGCATGTAGTGAAAGTTCATTCCGTAGATACCAACTACAAAGGTGAGCGGCATAAAAAACACGGAGAATATCGTCAGCACGCGCATCACGTCGTTGGTGCGCTGCGCCGCAAACGATAAAGAAAGGTTCAGCAGGTTGTTTACCTCGTCGATCATTCCCGAGTACAGGGTTTGCATTTTCAGATGCTCGTCCTTCACGTCCTGCAGGAAAGCTTCCTCGCCTTCGCGGATATAGATATGATGAATCGGCTCGAGTGTCAGCAGCAGCACCTTGTGCACCAGTGTTGCCTGGCGTTTGATATAGTACAGTGCTTCCATCAGGTCGCTGGTCGACTTCTTCACCATCACCCTTGCTTCATAAAAATCAACCTGTTCATCCAGCCTGGCCGCGGGGTCGCTGAAGCTTGCAAGTACCTGCCAGACTATCTTCGTGAGTAGTTCGGTAACGCTGCCGCAGTTTTTTGCCTGCTCCAGGTTCTTCTGCAATACTTTCAAAAATCCAACTTCTGCTTTGTGCAGCGTGAGCAGGAAATCGTCAGAATAAAATAATACGATCTTGTCGGTCAGTTCCTGTATAGAACCCATCTTCCGGTCGAAAGAATGGGCGTAGTACCGAAGTATCAGGAAGTGCCTGTCGCCGGATCGCTCATACTTGGGAAGATGGCCCGGATCAAGAGAATCGCGCAGCAGAAAAGCGTTCAGCTGGAAATCGCTGGCGAGTCGCTCCATTTCCGCGACAGCAGGATTTACCGCATCGATCCACCTGAATTGCTGACAACTGAATAAGGTCTGCACAGCCATACCGCTGATTCTCAAAAACTGAGCCCCCGGGT
>DASVBM010000340.1:0-2674 GCA_036375835.1 Chitinophagaceae bacterium
CGCTACATCCGCACAGGTAAAACCGAAAGTGGTAACCGAATGTACTGTTGAATTCAATATGGCAATGGGAGACGGCAGTGAAAATGCAGCCGCCGGTTCATCGATGATATTATACATCAAGGGGCAGCAGAGCAGGCTGGATTTTATCAGTCCCACCTTCACCCAGGTGAAGTACTATGATGCCCGGTCGAAGTCCGGGGTGATACTGCAGGATCTCGGTGCCACCAGGGTGAGGAGAGAACTGGATAGCGTAAAATGGCGGAAGCTGAACGAGCAGTATGAGGGTGCCACGGTCGTGTTTTCAGACGAGACAAAAACGATTCTGGGATACGAGTGTAAAAAAGCAACGATCACCTTAAAGAACGGCTCGGTTTTCAACCTTTTTTATGCGCCGGCGATAATTCCTTCCACGCTTGAGTACGAAGTACAGTTCCGCTCAGTTCCCGGTTTTGTTCTGGAATATGAGGCCGCGGCTACCGGAGCAAACCAGCTGGTAAGGTATACAGCTACAAAAATCAACGTAAGTCCCGTACCTCCCTCGAAGTTCGAGCTACCGAAAGCCGGATACAGAGTTCTTTGAGAATCAGCGAATAGCAGGTGCTGCAGGAGTCTTGAACAGGGGCGCTTTCACCTTGTATTTATAAGGGAATACATAGGTTGTGTTACCACTCTGGTAACGGATCACCGAATTGACCTGGAGGGTATTGCTTTTGTCCTTTTTAACCGTAAGTACCGGGGAGCCTTTAAACCGGTAATTGGAAGCAGCAGTACCGGATACCACGAAGCTTTTGCTCTTGTTGAGCCCTTTCAGGGTAAAATTGGTTTTGCTGGATTTTTCGGTGCTGCCGGTACCCAATGCTATATGGCCTGCCAGCACGAGCAGTAAAGCCAGTGCGCATTTGTAATATGTCAGGCCTTTTTTCATTTCGATAACAAAAGTAGTGTTTTTTGAAACATTTAACAACAGCTGTTCCCAATTTGTAAGACGTTAACAGGATAAAAAAGTTTACAGCGAGCTTGGAAAAAACCTTTATTCCGCTTACATTCAATAAACGAAAGGGTATGCGATCAGATTATAACGAGGACGAAAGAGAAGATATTAATGAATTGTTAAAACAGTATAACAATCTGAAAAGCGGCCGCAGCCACGCTTTCCTGGAAGAGGACTCTTTCGAAGATATTATCAATTATTTCGATGATCACGACGACCTCGGGCAGGCACTGGAGGCCGTTGAAATCGGCCTCGAGCATTTCCCTTATTCCTCCCAGCTTCGTATCAAAAAAGCCGACCTGTTACTGGCCACCCGTAAATACCAGGAGGCACTGGACCTGCTGGAGTCAGCCGCCATCTTCGACAGCAGTAATGTTGACCTTTATATCCTGAAAACAGACGCTTACCTCGCCCTGGATCAACAGGAAAAAGCCGTTGAATTACTGCAGGAAGCGCTGCAACTATTTGATGGCGAGGAACGTATAGAACTCCTTTTCGAACTTGCTGACGTTTATGACGATTATGAAGAATTTGACAAGGTTTTCGACTGCCTGCACCTGATCCTGGAAGACGACGCTACCAACGAAGAGGCCCTGTACAAGATCTGTTTCTGGACCGATTTCACAGGTAGGAATGAGGAGAGCATCCGCCTTCACCAGCAGATCATAAATGACCATCCTTATAGTGAACTGGCCTGGTTTAATCTTGCTGCCGCCTACCAGGGTCTGAAACTCTATGAAAAAGCGATTGACGCTTATCAGTATGCAGTTGCAATAGATGAAAAATTCGACTATGCCTATCGCAATATGGGGGATGCCTACCTGAGGCTTCGTAAATACCGTGAGGCGATTGAATCACTGGAGAAGGTTCTGGAACTGTCGAGGCCGGAAGACGTGATCTACGAAGCGATCGGGCATTGTTACCATCGCATGGGAAATTATGCCCAGGCGCGTTTTCACTACCGGAAAGCAGTTCATCTGAACCAGGAAGACAGCAAGCTCCATTACAAGATCGCGGTCACCTATATGCTGGAAGAGCAATGGGGTAATGCGGTGCGTAACCTGGAGAACGCTATGAAGATACATCGCAACCAGCCCGACTATAATCTTGCGATGGGCGAATGCATGATGCATCTCGACAGGTTGAAAGAGGCGATTCAGCATTTTGGAAACGTGGTCAGGTTAAAGCCACGAAATAAGGCGGGATGGGAAGCGCTGATCCGTTGCCTTTTCAAGGCGGGTTACTATGAAGAGGCGCTGGAACAATGCGAGGCAGCTATAAAGATCACCGACCGTTCGATCTTCATCTTTTACCTGGCGGCAGTCCTGTTCTCGCTGGGAAGGTCGCGCGAGGCGTTGCTTCAGCTGGAAAAAGGCATGGAGAAATCACCCAAGTTGCTAAAAAAGCTTGTTGACCTTAATCCTTCGGTATTACAAAACACCCAGGTAGTGGATCTTGTGGCCCGATACAAGAAAGGAAGAAAAATTTAGCCGCGGCGGATGCTGCTGAATCGCACAATATATCAACCGGGACGAGGATCATGTTTTCTGCTTTCTGTATTCACTTATTTTTGCGCAGCAATCAAAACAGATGATGAATTTCAATCTCTCGCAGATCCCAGTCAGGAACCCGAAACCGAGGAAGTCAGGAATTACGATGGTGATGGACAAGGGCCTCAGTATT
>DASVBM010000441.1:0-5428 GCA_036375835.1 Chitinophagaceae bacterium
GGCGTGCATTCAGATTCTGCAGGTTAATGCTGAAAGAAACCTTCCTGAAGAATTTGTTTTCCTCGGGCACTGTCTTCAGGCTGTTACTGAATTCTTTGCTGTAGATAATTGGCGCGTATATATTCACCAGGTCACCCAGCAATGAGATCTGCAAACCCGCAACATACAGGAAGCGGCTAAGTTCGGTGTCCTTTTTCCACGCCGCAGCGTGCGTGCCTGCGTCTGCGAAAACCTTTACCGGTAATGGAACAGGGAGGAGGTTTTCCGGAATGGTGGTACAGAGGTTAATGGCAGCAATCCAGTCATCCGACCGGCCCTGCAGGTCCTGGAAAATATCGGTACGTATCTTCAGATTACCATCCCGTTCCATGATCTGTTGCGAAGCGAGTCCTTCAAACTCCTGCCGGCCGATGAAATAATTGCTGTAGGTATAGTCTTCGTTTCCCCGCACTGCCGTGAGCTTTGGCTGGTACCGCAGCGTGTTGAGTTCCTTCATCGGTGTTTTGCCGCCGATATATCCGAACTTGACAGCAGCAAGCCGGAGCGCCAATCCACCCGCTTTCCGGTAATTGAAAAAATAGTTCAGTGTTGCCGAAGCGCGATAGAATTCTTTTCCCTGCTGCACCTGCAGCTGGTAGCGGTAGGGGTAAAGGGCACGGTTGTTTTCCGCATTATAACTGAGCTGGTTCACGTGGAAGAACTTCGTTGTTCCCTCTTCCGCATGGATGGTCTGATCGGATTGCCGGAATATGTAGTTAAGGCCGGTTTCCCAGATAAGATAGCTGCGCAGATCAAACCACCTGTTCAGTGCTGACCGCGGGTTGCTGTTATTCAGCCGGACCTTAAGTGAAGGAGCCAGTTTCGAAAATCCTCCGAATACTTTTTGGCCGGATGAATCGGTGGCGGCGGATGTTGAAAAACGGGCGCCTGAAATACCGGCGGATATCTCTGAAATCTTACCCGCTGAGTAATGATGAATGGAAACCTGGCCGATTGCATTCAGTTTACCGCTGTTTGTTCCATACAGGGGAGCTATCGCGAATCGAAATGCAGGAAGTGGCAACGAGTAATTGTGTATCAGCCCGCCCACCATGAACTTGTCGTAGAAATTGTAACCTGCTGCAGGCAGAATGGATATATAGTTGAACCGGTTGGTGTGCTTCAGGTTAAAGAAGCCCGTTAGTTTGAGATTTTTTTTTTCGGGTGCACTCAGTGGCCCCGTGATAAAAAGTTGTTTGTAGAGTGTGTCTATGTCGGCACCGGAATATTTCTCAACCGAGGCCCTGAAGTCTTCCGGGTAAGGATGCCGGAAAGCCCATTCCCGGTAATAATGCTGCATGGTACTGTCGAACAAAGGGCGGCCAAGCTGTTCTTCCAGCTTTTTCATCCAGATACTTGCTTTCAGGTAGACGATGAGGCCGTAGTTGACCATTGAATACTGGTCCGAGGGCAGGTCAATCGGTTGATCCTTATACATCCTGAACATCAGATTCAGCATCAGCTCCATGGCATCGTCGGGAGTTTTGTTGCTGAAGAAACCTGCGTCGGTTTTGCCCAGCAGGTGATAGCTCCCGTATTTCTCAAGCTCATAGCGGTTCTGGTAATAAGTGTTCATTCCTTCATCCATCCACGCATGATCGCGTTCGTTTGAAGCCAATATGCCATAAAACCAGTTGTGGCCAATCTCATGGGTAATCGTAACGTCGAGTTCCTGTCCGCCGGCTTTTGTTGTGATCAGTGTGATGGTGGGATATTCCATCCCTCCGCTCGCCTCGTTGGCTTCACCACTCACCACGCTCACCGTTCTGAAAGGATATGCTCCCAGCCACTGGCTGTATTTTCCTGTTCCTTCCTTTGCGTACGAAAGGCTTTCCTTCCATTGTTCTGCTTCCCAGGGATGAAAGAATGTAAACACATCGGTTACGCGGGAACCGGACCGCAGCGTATCATACTGTACTACGAACAGTTTGCTGGCAAACCAGGCGAAGTCGTGCACACTGTCCTGCACATACCGAAGGGTTTTTGTCTGTGGCGCGGAAGGGGGCATCAGTTCGTAATAAGTTTTACCGGTTTTGCGGGCTTTGCCGTCGAAATTCAGTTTCCAGGTTTTATAGTTTTCCTGTTCAGTGAGTGGCTGCCGTCCTGTGCGCTGCAGCATCGCCAGTTCATCAGCATTCTGCAGTACGCCGGTAGCCGCAACAATGAAGTTTTGCGGCACTGTGATCGTAACATCAAACTTTCCAAACTCGCTGTAAAATTCGCCCTGGTCGAGGTAGGGCATGCGATGCCAGCCCTTACGGTCGTAAACTGCCGGTTTTGGGTACCATTGCGTTGCCTGGAAGGTTTCGCCAGCATAACCGCCTCTTGAGATGTTCTTTGGCAGCTTTACGTGAAACGGGGTGGTAATCGTTACCGACCTGCCCGGTGGAAGCGGAGCCGGAAGATTCAGCTTTGTGATGTCGATGTACACCGGGTGTTCTTCTACAGATGCAGTAATGTCGTTAACCTTAAACGCGAGCCGGTTAATATACCCGCGCTCCGACTCGTCGGAGAAATAGAACCCGGTATTACCGTCTGCGGTCACCTGCTCGCTGAAAGCCGTCTTGTCGTTTTTATAGGCATTGGGCCAGAGGTGAAACCAGATGAACCGGAGGGTGTCCGGGGAGTTGTTTACGTATAATATCTTTTCAAAACCATCAAGTGTTTTTGCGCTGTCATTGAGCGTGACATTGATGGTGTAATCAACTCTCTGCTGCCAGTATTGCTGAGCCGATGCTGTCGACAGGCAAAACACGAAAGCCAAAAAAAGAATACTGATCCGTTTCATATCTGGCATTGAAGATAAAGAATTAGGTGGTTTGAATCTCCAGAACAACAATCGTAAAAGTTAATCATGTGCAAAGCGATTCCGTCTATTTTCCCTTGCCGCGGAAGATGATACGCAGCGTGTGCAGCATGATCTTGAAATCGAGCAGGAGGGAGGCATTTTCGATGTATACCAGGTCGTACCGCATCCGCTCGATCATCTGCTCCACTGACGATGCATAGCCGAATTGCACCATCCCCCAGGAACTTAAACCCGGCTTTACCCTCAGCAGATAGCGGTAATAGGCTGTTTTCTCAAGGATCTGGTCAATATAGTATTTGCGTTCCGGCCGCGGACCAACGAGACTCATTTCGCCGGTCAGGATATTCCATAACTGCGGCAACTCATCCAGTCTCCATTTCCGCATTACCCGTCCCCAGGGAGTGATGCGGGGATCGTCGTCAGATGAAAGCATCGGTCCGTTGTGCTCCGCGTCTGCGTACATGCTGCGGAATTTATATATTGTAAACGGCTTGCCTTTATACCCGATGCGTTCCTGCTTATAGATGATGCTGCCCTTTGAAGAAAGCGCGGTTCGCAACGCGATAAAGAGCAGTAGCGGCGAGAGGATCACCAGTCCCAGCACACCAGCCACCAGGTCTATCAGCCGTTTGATATTCTGCTGCCACAGCGGAAGCAGGCTGCTCTGCACGTCGATCAGCGTTGCGCCCAGTACATTGCTGGTTTTCACAGAGCCGGTGATGATATCCAGGGTATTGGGCACCAGCTTGATATCCACATCCTTTTCGATCAGCCTGTTGACCAGGGACTCGGTGAGCTGCTCATCGGGTTTATCCAGCGCAATAATGACGTTGCTGATCCGGTGACGGTCGATCACCTGTTCCAGTTCAGCCGTTGTTCCCAGCGAAGGCAGGAATCTGTTTAATTGTGCTTTCCCGTTCTCGCCCGCATTAATATAGCCGACAGGTTTTAAGCCCAGGTAGGAATAGTTGCGGGTGAGTTCGTTGTAGATCTTTCCCGCATTATGACTGCCCCCGATAAAAAGGGTGGGGAAAGATACAAGTCCGCGCCTCAGGTGATTCTTCGCGATGCTGAGCAGCAGGAGCCTGCCCGCAGTCACCAGCACCAGTTGCAGGAAAAACAATGTAGCGGTTACATTATAGAAGTAGGTATAGTTGCTGATGTCGTCGTTTACGATCAGTGTGAAGAAAATAATCACCGTACCAACAAGGGTGATGATGATCGTATGCGTGATCTCGTTCAGCCTCGATTTTTTATAGACCGGCTGGGAGTAACTTCCGGTAAGCAGGTAAAGGATATTCCACCCGAGCGGTATGATAAGGCTTGAATAAATAAGAAAATATTCATTGAAGGTCAGCAGGAGGTGCTTTCCCAGCAACTGTTCGCGATGAAGTGAAAAGATAATCCATGCGATCAATGAAAACAGATAATCACTGATAACATACCAGCTGATATGAAGTTGCCTGTTCATGCGGTTTACACCGGGATATTCGTATTGCCGATCTTCTCCAGGATATGGTGGGCTACCTCCATAGCGAGGTAACCATCGATTTCCGATACTGCCACCGGTTTATTATTGGTAATGGAGTCCACAAAACTTTCCAGCTCCATCCGGATGGCATTACCCTCTTCAATTTTCGGGCTGCTCACAGCGATCGTTTTCCTGCCGCCGGGGGTATCCAGGTCAAAGGTAAATGCGCCGGCGTCTGCCTCACCTTTCAACCGGATGATCTCGGTTTTTTTGTCCAGAAAATCAATGCCGATATACGTGTCCTTCTGGAACATCCGCATCTTTCTCATCTTTTTCATGCTGATGCGGCTGCTGGTCAGGTTGGCAACGCAGCCGTTATTGAATTCGATGCGCACGTTGGCGATATCCGGAGTATCGGTCATTACCGCAACTCCGCTCGCCGAGATGTTTTTTACGTCACTGGGAACGATGCTGAGGATAATGTCGATATCGTGGATCATCAGGTCAAGTATCACGCTCACTTCTGTGCCGCGGGGATTGAACTGAGCCAGGCGGTGGACCTCGATGAACATCGGGTTGAGGTGCAGGTCTTTTACTGCAAGGTAAGCGGGATTGAACCGTTCCACATGCCCGACCTGCATTTTTACATTCGCTTCGCGGACCATCTTCACCAGTTGTTTTCCCTCTTCTATCGTGTTTGCCAGCGGCTTTTCAACAAAAACATGACGGCCGCGGCGGATCGCTTTTTCACAGATCTCAAAATGAAAATTAGTCGGCGCCACAATATCCACCGCATCCACCGCTTCAATCAGCTTATCAGCGTCTGTGAATCGCTTAATGCCGTAATGTGTGGCCACTTCACGTGCATTTGCCTCATTAGGGTCAAAAAATCCAACCAGCTTCACACCCTGGATTTCCTTCCAGTTGTTCAGGTGGTACTTTCCAAGATGACCGACACCAAAAACTCCAACTTTCAACATGTTTGATCCCTGTTTCGCCAAAGATAGCTATTCATGCCAGCAGCGGCGACCGTATTCAACAGATGTGGAAAATGTGCGATCAGCATAAAATGAAAAAGCTTCCATGGAGGAAGCCTTTCCGGGGGTATG
>DASVBM010000442.1:0-4172 GCA_036375835.1 Chitinophagaceae bacterium
CATACACCGGGTATCATCAATGGTGCGATGCAGTTTGACGAGAAAAACCTGATGCCGCTTTACCGTTTGAACGTAGGAAAGCCGGGCAGCTCGTATACGTTCTCTATAGCAGAGCGAATCGGCTTGCCGCGCAACCTGATAGAAAGGGCGCGCAAACTGGTAGACGAGGATCATTTCCGGCTGGACAAGCTGCTCAACCGTACTGAACAGGATCTCCAGAAACTCGGTAAAGAAAAAAATGAACTGCAGAAGCTGCTGAAAGAGAATGAGCGCCTGAAAAAAGAAATGGAAGCGGTGATGGACCGCGAGCGGCATCGCCAGCAGGTGGAGCTTTTGAAACAGCAGAACCGGGTTACCGAGGAACGGATCGCTTATCTCAAAGACATGGAGCGAAAGTTGCGGCAGATTGTCATAGACTGGCGGAAGGCCGAAGACAAGACCGAAGTGGTGCGGCATATCCAGGATCTGCTGTTCAAAAAGAAAGAGCAGGTGGTGGTGAACAAGCTGGAAAAGAAGGTGAACGCGAAATACCAGGAACTGGGTAACCAGATCGAAGTGGGTTCGCTGGTGAAGCTGAAGAAGAACTACCAGGTGGGGGAAGTGCGGGAAATCAGGGGAAAGCGCGCCATCGTTCAGATCGGGATGGTGCCGATCAACGTAGACCTGGCGGACCTTGTAGCGGTGGAAAAGAAGCAGGAAGATTAGACTTTGCCCCAAAAAGACATTTCCCTCCCGCCCATCATAATAATATCCCGGGCAGATAGCTATATTTGGGAATATCCAATGTTTTCGATGAAAGACGAAACTGCTGACCAGACACTACTGCCCCAGGTTTCACTTTACAACATACTGGAAGCCTTTCTCGCCGGAACCAGCGATAGCTTTATCGTGCTGGACCAGGAACGGAACATCGTATTGTTTAATGATAATTTCCGCGAGTTTATTCATTGCGCAACGGGCAAAACACTATTGCAGTCTTTACCGCTCGCACCTTTTCTGGACTGCAACGAATCGTTGTCAGTAGTCGGCAAAGCGCTGGACAAATCCTTTACAACGGGTGAAACGCTCAAGTTCAGCTTTTCCATCACCTGCGCTTCGAAGCGATGGTATGATGCCGAGCTCCACCCATTGAAGCAGGGACGGAACGTTATAGGCCTGGGCATTGGTTTATTTGAAACGACGCATAAAAGAGAAGCAGAGGAATCCAAAAGAATGGCCGACGAGGCGCTGGTGAAAGCCGAGCAGCGGCTCACGATGTTGCTGAACAATACCAAGGAGTCGTTCATCATCCTGAACAATGCATTGAAGGTGGTGGCATACAATAAAGCCGCACAGGAACATTCACCGTTCTTCTTCAACAGCGAACTGCAGTCGGGCCTCTCGCTGCTGGACCTCGTGCCGGCATCTGAAGCAGCCTGTCACATTTCCATGATGGAAAAAGTACTGGAGGGCGAGGAGCAGGAGCGCGAAACCTGTTTCATGGATGCCGAAGGGCAGGTTCATTATTACCGGCACGACTACCGGAGGTTGAACCAGGGCAGCGAAGGCTACGGTATTTTCATTACTTCCACGGATATCACTGAAAGAAAGATAGCGGCGCTGGAGCTGAAGGAGAACGAAGAGAAGTTCAAAACCATCATTGAATATTCCTACGATGCGATCGCCATCATAGACGGCACGGGAATGATCAGTTATATCTCGCCTTCGGTGAAGCACCTGCTGGGATTTGAGCCCGAAGAAATGGTGGGAAAGAGCGGCTTCGAATTCATCCATCCCGACGACCGCGGTAATACCGCCGGCAAACTGGCGGCGTTGACCAACCACCCGGAAATCGAACACCGGGTAGACTACCGTTCCATCACGCGCGATGGCAGCTACAAATGGCTGGAGGCGAAAGGCAAGAACATGTCTTCGAACAAACACATCAATGGCATACTGGTGAGCCTCCGCGATATTTCCGACCGTAAGAAATTACTGGATGAACAGACGGTGCTCGCTACCGAGCTCACCAAATACAATAAAGACCTCCAGCAGTTCTCGTTTATCACCTCGCATAATCTTCGGGCACCGGTGGCCAACCTGATGGGCCTGCTCGCGCTGTATAACCAGGACGATCCTGCTGATCCCACCAACGTTGAGCTGATCGACAAGTTCCACGAATGCACCCGCAAACTGAACGATACGCTCAACGACCTGATCAACGTACTGGTAATCCGTTCAAGGCCGAACGCTGACCTTGAGTATATCCGCTTCGAAGACGTGTTGCATCATGTGCAGCGCAATATCGACGGCCTGGTAAAAGCTTCCGGGGGAACGATCAGCTTTGATTTTTCAGCAGCCGAGGGCGTGGAATACAACAGGGTGCACATGGAAAGCATCTTTATGAACCTCATCAGCAACGCGGTGAAATACGCCGAGCCGCAGCGCAGGCTGGTCATCAGCGTCCGCTCGGAGCAAACGGAGCAGGGTGTGCGGCTGATCGTGAAAGACAACGGCATCGGTATCGACCTGGACCGCTATGGCGAAAGAATGTTCGGACTCTACCAGCGTTTCCATTCCGGTAAGGACGGAAAAGGCCTCGGGTTGTACATGATCAAGTCACAGATCACGGCTTCAGGGGGAAAGATCGAGGTGGACAGTGAGCCCGGTGCGGGCAGCAGCTTCAAAGTCACTTTTCCGCAGCCGAGGATCAATTCCTGAGCTTTGTACGGTAAATTATCAGCCACTCACCGGAAATCTTTTTTTGCGAGACCGGGTCCAGCCCGATGTTCTTTGACGCGGCAATCGTTTTGATCGCGTCGAGGTCGCAGGTGTCAGACAGTACCAGGTAACATTTATCAGCCAGCCCCCGCAGCCGCAGCGCATCGAAGAGCCGGCGGAAATAGATAAAATCCTCACCGCAGTACCAGGCCTGTTCAAGGTCGTTACCCGGGGCTTTCGGGTAATAGGGCGGGTTTGCAATCACCATATCAACCTCAACTGCTAAAGGCAGGGAATCGAAGAGGTCGGATTGCAGCGCATTTATTTGCAGCTTATTCGCGGCGGCGTTCATGCGGGTATTTTCAACTGCTGTTGCATTGATGTCGACCGCGGTGACCTTCGCACCTTTGGCAGCCGCAACCAGGGAAAGCAGGCCACTGCCGCAGCCTATCTCCAGGATGCGAAGACCGGAAAGCGGTTGTGTTTCCAGCCACTCCGCCATTGTTTTACTGCTGCGGTATAATCCCGGGTGAAAAACATCTTTCAGGACCTTCAGGCGGAGCTGCCTGTAACGGAAAACCCGGTCCCTGCGGGTATAATAACGCGCCAGTTTCACAGTGGCTTTTGAAACGATCCGCCTGAGGGTGTTGGAAATGCCTGCCATAGCCCTTCCGTTAAAATCCTTCGATTTCGGGTTGCCTGTATCGCCAGAGGCGGTGGAGCGCTTTTATTTCCAGCGGGCGGCGGTAGATACCCGATTTGTAGCGCACCGAAGATGCGATGCGCAGCAGGTTGCGCTTCGTACCGGATAATTTATGATCGCTGAGCGTAGGGAAATAACCATTGAGCACGGTTTCAAAATCGCGGATCCGGTCGATCATATACGGTTTGAGCCAGGGGGTAAGCGGGTTCTTACGCAGATCGAAGTTGGTCCATTGCGGATCCAGCCAGTCTTCCAGCTTTTCCGGGAAGCGGAAGCCTCTTTGTTTCACTTCTTTGAAAAGATCGCTGCCTTCGGTGGGAACCGGGCTGAAGGTGTAGATAATGATCTCGGTGAGCGGGTTTACGCGTTTTACCTCGCGGATGAATTCGATTTCCTGGTCGATCTGCAATGCCGCCTTTTCTTCCGATTCAGCAGGAGTGCCCAGCACAAAAGAATATTCAGGTATGATATCGAATTTCCGCAGCCGCGCGGCAAATTCAAGTATCTGTTTACGGCTTTGTTTACCGCCCTTATCCATTTTTTTCAGCACTTCATCATTTCCGCTCTCGGCGCCAAAGAAGATCATCACGCAGCCGCTCCTGCGCAGTAAGGCCAGCGATTTATCCGAATAGCGGTCCATGGTGTCTATCCGGGCTTCGCCCCACCAGCGCATGTTTTCTTTTTCGATGAGTTTCGCGAATGCCACGGTGCGTTCCTCCGAAACGAAAAAGTTATTATCGTGGAATTCTATCGCGTCGGCCCCGAAGCG
>DASVBM010000237.1:0-2706 GCA_036375835.1 Chitinophagaceae bacterium
GAAGGAATGATGCTGCGGCCGTGTTCTCTTCGGTAATGCTGGCTGGCGCTCCAGGTTTCGATATAACCGGTTAACTGTTGCAGCGTCCAGGAACAGGATATCCTGAACACCGGCGCTTTTATTTCGGCAAAGGGGAACGGAATGTCCCGGTAACCCGCGTCTACATACCTGCGCTCATAATCCCAGTAAGCTGCTGTCGATTGATAGAATCCACTGAGCAGCCTGTCCACCACGCCATGGCTGCTCCGTATATTACTATAACAAAATACCGCGATGATGGCATCCTCCGCCGCCACTCTTCGCACTTCGTTATAGAATTTTTCAAAATCGAACCAGTGAATGGCCTGTGAAACCGTTACCAGGTTTACCGCATGATCGGGTATTGATGAATGCTCAGCGGCTTCTTTACGATATTCGATGTTCGGTTTATGAAATGCAGCCGCGAGCTGGCTCTCACTGGTATCTGTTGCCACTACCTTTTTGAAATGATCACTGAGACGGATGGCGGTCTGCCCGTTGCCGGTGCCCGCATCCCAGGCAAGATCGAATGAAACAACGTACTGCAGGATGAACCGGTATAATTCCTCCGGGAAATGGGGCCTGTACACTGCGTAGGCCCGGGACTGGATGGAAAACCGGTCTTTCACCGTTAACTCTTGCCCCCGCTGCCTTTGAACTGGTGGATCTGTTCCTTGAATAAAATATTGAAAGTGGTAAGCGAGCCATAGATCATGGTGATATACTGTTGAAGGTCCACCTTGTCTTCATCGGTAAGCACTTTGTGCGCGTTGATCTTTTGCTCGATCAGTCTCAGGCGGTCTCTTACCATCACGATCTTATGAAAAAATGTCTCGATAGGCAGTTCTCTCGGCTGCAGGCTGCTGTCGCCGGGTTTCAATTCCATAGTGCCACCTGTCCATTTACCGGCCATCGGCACCAGCTGCATTTCGTGAAGCCGCTGGTCAAGAATATGGTCAAGCGCCCGCTCGATGTCTGCAATGGTGATGGAAGATTCACCCGCCGCAGCGGGTTCTGTTTTTTCCAGTACGGTGAAACCAAAATCTTTGGCAATACTCCGGGTGCCGTTCTGCGACTTGAACCAGATCACATAGAATTCGCTGGCGATATCGACCACCACTCCCCTTCCGAAATGCGGGTGTTCGATCCTTGAACCGATGCCGAGTTGCTGATTTTCCATCCAACGAATTTATCGGTTTCGCCAGAAGGCGCAAGCAACGTTTTTTTATCCCCGCTCTCTATTTGTATTCATAAACCTGGTATCCCCAGGCAGGCAGTTCGAATGTAGCTGTGGCGGTGAAATCTTTCGCTTTTGCTGTAAAGACCTCCTTTGCGTGCCCGGATATGGATTCGTTGTTTATAGTAAACCGGGCTGGTTTATCGCTGAGATTGGTCAACACAAGTATTTTGTCAGCACCGTTTTGCCGGGTAAAAGCGTAGACCTGGTCATCGCTTCCGGTACCGATCCTTGTGAATGACGCATTGGCCGCCAGTGCGGCATTCCTGCTGCGAAGCCCAAGCAGTGTGCGGTAAAAATCGGCACGGAGGTATCTGCCAAAAACGATCGGATCCTTATAAAAGAAACTGATGCTGTCGGTAACGGGTTCTTCCTGGCCACTGTAGATCAACGGAACACTTTTCGCCAGTGTCTGGGTCAGCACTGCAAATGGCGCGTGTACCGCACCCGGCATGGTTGCATAGTCTGCTTTATTCCAGCTGTTCTCATCATGATTGCTGGTGAAATACATCCGCAGTGAGTTTGGAGGGAACTTCCTGTCATTGATCACCACCGGCGTATCGAGCGCCGAGGCTTTGCGTTCACCGGCAGCGATCCGCTTCATCATATGAAAAGCATCCCAGCCATACGTGGCGTCAAATCCCACCTCGTGCAGCCAGGGCTGATCGGCTTCGGCCAGCATGAAAATATTTTTCATTTTCCGCAACTCCGGAATGGCACGCTGGTAAAACGATTTGGGTAGTTCACCGGCAACATCCACGCGGTAGCCGTCAATATCGGTTTCAGCGATCCAGTATTTCATCGCGGCGATCATGCTGTCGGCCAGTTGCTGCGCCTGCGGGCCGGTATACTCCAGTTTACGGATGTCTGTCCAGTCGGTATTCAGCGGGTGGGTAGGTTTACCTTCGGCGTTTTTCAAATAGAAATCAGGGTTGGTGGTAAGCCATCGATGGTCTGCACCGGTATGGTTTGGAACCCAGTCTATGATCACCTTGAATCCCATCTTGTGAGCTTCACTGACAAGGTGTTTCCAGTCGTCGAGTGTTCCGTAGTCCGGATTTACCGCCGTGTAATCGGCCACAGCATAGTAACTGCCCATCTCCCCCTTACGATCGGTTTTGCTGATCGGATGAATCGGCATAAACCACAACGTCTGTACACCCATGAATTTCAGCCGGCTCAGGCGCGACGAAAATGCTCTGAATGTTCCTTCCTCCGTATACTGCCTGATATTCACTTCGTAAATATTGCCGTTCATGATCCAGGCGGGATGACCTTCTATCTGGCTGTTATCGCTCGCCTGTTTCGGCACATTGACGCTACAGCCCCAGAGTATGAACGCGAAAACCAGGGTGCACAACCGGAAAGATATTTTCATGGCGATTTTGTTTTGCAGCTAAGGTATTTAAATCTATCGTGTATTGATAACACATTATCAACTGTGGATTATT
>DASVBM010000454.1:0-5235 GCA_036375835.1 Chitinophagaceae bacterium
GCCCGGATTCCGCTACCCAGATGCGGATGGCCATCTCCGCCAGTTTGTGTTTGATGGCACCGAAGCTGGCGATAGACTGTTTGAACTGTTCCCTGGTTTTTGCATACTGCACTGTTGAGGTCAGCGCTCTTTTACTTCCGCCGAGGCAGGCCGCGCCAAGTTTAAGGCGACCGATATTCAGAATATTAAACGCGATAACATGGCCCTTGCCGATCTCGCCCAATACATTTTCCACCGGCACCCGGCAGTCCTGGAAATACAACTGTACGGTTGAAGACCCTTTGATCCCCATCTTGTGTTCCTCCGGACCCTGCGTGAATCCTTCAAAGCCTCTTTCCACGATGAAGGCGGTGAACTTATCGCCATCGATCTTTGCGAACACCGTGTATACGTCCGCAAAGCCCCCATTGGTTATCCAGCACTTCTGGCCGTTCAGCAGGTAATACTTGCCGTCCTCGCTCAGCCGGGCGGTTGTTCTGGCACCAAGCGCGTCGCTTCCGCTGTTCGGCTCGGTGAGCCCGTAAGCGCCCTTCCATTCACCGGAGGCGAGTTTCGGAATGTATTTCTGTTTCTGTTCTTCGGTTCCGAAATACAGGATCGGCAGGGTGCCGATACCGGTATGCGCGGCAAGTGCCACCGAGAAGGAATGGCCACCGCCGAGTGCTTCGTTTACCACTGTGGAGGTGATAAAATCCTTTCCAAGGCCGCCATACTGCTCGGGGAAGGCGGTAGCCAGCAATCCCTGTTCGCCCGCCCGGGTGAGGAGCGCCTGCATCAGGCCGGGTTCCAGTTTATCGATCCGGTCGTATACCGGCACCACTTCAGTTTCGAGGAACTGGGTGCACATATCCATGATCATGTGCTGCTCTTCGGTAAAATCTTCCGGGATGAACGTTTCTGCAGCAACGCTTTCTTTTACGATCCACTCACCACCTTTCAATACTGCAGCCTGCATTGTTGTATCCATATAACTGGTTTTATCTGAATGATGCTACGCTATATCAGCGGAGATTGTCATATACCTTCTGCAACACGGTCTTCACCATTTCAATCTCTTCGCGCCCTACGCCCGCCAGGGCTTCATCCATCGTTTCATTCGCTATTCTTAACGTAGTATCCTGTAGTTCCCTCGCGGCCTCCGTGAGGCAAACGAGGTTGATCCTTTTATCCGAGGCGGATGATACCCTTTTTACCAGCTTCTGTTTCTCCAGGTTGTCGATCAGCCTGGTGATACTCGGCTTATCCCGGAACGTGCGGTTGCACAGTTCCTGCTGGCTGAGGCAGTCTTCTTTCCAGAGGTGATAAAGGATGCTCCATTGCTCAATCGTGATATCAAGTCCGTTCGCGCGGAAATTCTTTTGCAATCTCCTTGCCACAGCCGTTGAAGCCATACCCGTGATCACGCTGTATAATTCACCCCGCCTGAAATGGATTGAAGCCATATAGTTGTTTATGCAACTATTTCAAAGTAAGTTTGTTTTTCCGAAACAGCAAAAGATTTTCGGATAAGATCGCGTCAGGATGGAAAGCAGGTTCATCACATACAGGCACTCCCGGATCCATTACCTGGAATTCGGTACAGGCACCAGCTACCTGTTTTGTTTTCACGGCTATGGCGAGGATGCTTCCAGCTTTCGCTTCCTGGAATCCGCGCTTGGCCATGAATTCACATTGCTGGCCATTGACTTTCCCTACCATGGGCAGACGGAATGGAATGAATTGCGCGATTTCAGCCCGGCTGACCTCTGCGCGATCATTAATTCAATTGTACCGCTGGAACTGCAGACCGTTTCGCTGATCGGCTACAGTATGGGCGGCAGGATCGCGCTTTCGATGATTCCGGAGCTGGGAAAAAGACTGGAAAGGGTGGTATTGGTTGCGCCGGACGGACTGCACCGGAATTTCTGGTACTGGCTGTCTACACAAACCGGCGCGGGGAACAGCTTGTTCCGTTACACTATGGAACATCCCCGCTGGTTCTTTGGCGGTATGACTTTCCTGAGGTCGCTGGGACTGCTCAACAAAAGCATCTTTCGTTTCGCGCATTCTTACCTCGACAACAGGAACGAAAGAATGATGCTATACCAGCGCTGGACCTGCCTTCGCCGGTTCCGGCCTGACCAGCGGGCGATCACCCGCATCCTGAAGCGATACCAGGTGCCGCTGCGCATGCTCTTCGGCAGTTATGACCGCATCATTCTCAGCCAGCGATCCACTTCACTGGACCGGAAAAATGATACGATAATCGTTCGCACTATCCGGGCAGGGCACCAGTTGCTGAAGCCGAAATATGCGCGCGACATTGCCGGACTATTCTATGAATAGTAGTTTCTTTGTCGGGATGTGGCCCATTATTTCCATCGCGGTGATCACGGTCTTTACGGTTTGCTATGCCACGCTGATCCTGTTTTACCGGCAGCTGTTCCTGCGGCTACGTCCATTCTTTCCTCCGGATGCCGGACCCACCACCCGCTTTTCTGTGATCATTCCCGCCAGAAACGAGTCGCTGCATATTGCCGGCTGCGTACGCTCTGTTTACCGGCAGGATTACCCACGCGAATTATTTGAGGTGGTGGTAGTGGATGATCATTCAACCGACGACACTGCCGCGATCGTAAAACAGCTGCAGTCTGAGTTTTCTTCGCTGAAGCTGGTGCGCCTGCAGGATGCGCTGCAGGGCAGGCTGTTGAATGCGTATAAGAAAAAAGCGATCGCAACCGCCATCCCGCAAAGCAGCGGAGACTGGATCATTACCACCGACGCGGATTGCAGGATGACCAGCTCCTGGCTGCGATGTTACGACGCGTTTATCCGTGAACAGGACCCGATGCTGGTGGCAGGGCCGGTGCGCTTTATCAACAACGGCAGCTTTGTATCGGTATTCCAGTGCCTGGATTTCCTGAGCCTGCAGGGAATTACTGCCGCGGCGGTATCGGCGGGACAACACAGCATGTGCAACGGCGCCAACCTGGCTTACCGGAGATCTGCCTTCTCGGAAGTAAATGGTTTCACTGGAATTGATCATATTGCCAGCGGTGACGATATGCTGCTGATGCATAAGATCCGGAAACGTTATCCGGGCCGCACGGCTTACCTGTTTGCCCCGGGCGCAGTGGTGAGCACCACACCCATGCCCGACTGGATAAGCTTTTTCAACCAGCGGATCCGCTGGGCCAGCAAAGCCGAGCGATACGATGACCGGTCTATCATCGCCGTGCTGGTACTGGTGTATTTCTACAATTTGCTGCTGCTGGTGTTTGCCGTTCTTTCTTTCGTCGACAGCCTTTACCTTGAACTCCTGCTGGGCTCGCTGGTGGTGAAGACGGTTGCGGAATTATCGTTTATGATACCGGTAGCGGAGTTTTATAAAGAGAAAAAACTACTTTGGTGGTTTCCGCTGATGCAACCTTTTCATATTGTTTATATGGTGGTGGCCGGGTGGCTGGGAAAGTTCGGCAGTTACCGCTGGAAAGGAAGAAAAGTCAAATAGATGGCAAGCGCAAATCAATCACTGTTCTGGAGGCGCCTGAAGAAAAACAAGGGCGCTATGGCGGGCATTGTGGTGATCCTGCTGTCGGCACTGCTTTTCATCTTTGCATATATACTGGCGCCGGACAACACACCCTATGCAAACACGATCATTCCCGAGATCGGCAGCCGCAAGCCCGGGTTCCGGATGCAGTTCCTGCTGGTAAAAAAAGAACGCGAGGCGGCGCACAGCAATATCATTGCATCATTGTTCAGTGGCAGGGAATCGGAAACATTACCGGTACCGGTTCTCCGTTACAGGCGGACGGGTGACAGCATCACGGTCTGGAAATTCGTGGACGAAGGGATTACCGAACAGCGGCGCTATCATGTAGCACAGCTCGCCGAAGACCCGATCACTACCCGCAGTTACTGGCTGGGCACTGATAAGTTCGGGCGTGACATGCTCAGCCGCCTGATCATTGGTGTGCGCGTGAGTCTCAGCGTGGGCTTCATCGCCGTGGTAATTTCGCTGACGATCGGGATACTGCTCGGCGCGGTGGCTGGTTATTTCCGCGGATGGGTAGACGACGTAGTGATGTGGCTGATCAATGTGATCTGGAGCATCCCTACGCTTTTAATGGTGTTTGCGATAACGATTGTGCTCGGCAAAGGCTTCTGGCAGGTGTTTATCGCGGTGGGACTTACCATGTGGGTGAATGTTGCAAGACTGGTGCGCGGTCAGGTGCTTGCGGTGCGGGAGCTGGAGTACGTGGAAGCTGCGCGTGCACTGGGTTTTTCCGGTGGCCGCATCATCTTTCACCACATCCTTCCCAATATCCTCGGGCCGGTAATGGTGATCGCAGCAAGTAATTTTGCCGCCGCGATCGTAATCGAATCGGGACTCAGCTTCCTTGGCGTAGGCGTTCAGCCACCACAGCCCAGCTGGGGGCTCATGATCAAGGAGAACTACAATTTTATCATCACCAATAATCCGGTACTGGCACTTGCGCCGGGTATAGCCATTATGCTACTGGTGCTTGCATTTAACTTACTTGGGAACGGCCTGCGCGATGCGCTGAATGTGAAGGCGAAACTTTAACCCGCGGGCGGTATGGCATCGATATAATCTTTCAGCGAACGGATCAGCGTACCAGAAGCGCGGGGTTCTATTTTCGCGGTGGGCTGCAGCCTGTTCTGAAAATATGCTTGGAGAAAGCCTTCCAGCTCTTCTTTATCATGCGCAACGTTCAAACCGTAAGCAGATTGCATCATGCGACAGGTGTCGAGCTGATGGTCGTTGCGGTGCTCTTTCAGTTTGCCCATTCTCGGGAACAGGATAAGCGGTTTGCCTTTTTCAGCCACTTTTGTAATAGTGCCGATACCGGCGTGGCTGATCACCAGTTCCGCCGTTTTGATGTATTCACTGAATTGCAGGGGAGATACGAATGGTAAGGTTTCAATATGTTTTGCTTCATACCTGGACTGGTATGTCTGCGCGATAAACGATACACCAGGGAATGAAGGCGCAATTTCATCCACCGTCCTGATGAGCCGGTCAAACGGCAATTGGGTACCTACGGTTACAAAAATCATGAGTGCAGCAAGATTAAAAAGATGATGATTAGTCACCAAGTTTCATGCCGTTGCGGCTGTAGCGGATGGCAGGCCAGGCCCTGCTCAACTGGTTTTTACCAGGTCTTTCAGTTCAACAATTTCAAGGTCTTTGGTCGCAGGTCCTGTAAGTACCTTGTCATCAGCGGTGTA
>DASVBM010000458.1:0-3044 GCA_036375835.1 Chitinophagaceae bacterium
CTCGTTAAAGCAACTCATCAACAAAGGCCTCACCGTAAGGCACCTGAGGTTCTGATATCGCAATGGGTCTCACCGCCTGCACCTTTGCCTGCTGCAGAATTTCTGTTTAGCTTTACCCGTGCAGGCATTCAAATGGAGAAACTGTTAAGAATAAATAATCTTGCTGTCGATTTCATTTCCGGTGAAGAGCGGTCTGTTGCCCTGCAGGACGTATCGCTGGAAGTAAAGCCCGGCGAGATCGTTGCCATCGTAGGGGAGTCAGGCTCCGGCAAATCGGTTACCGCCTTATCTGTACTGCAACTCATACCCGCACCCCCGGCAGTTTATAAAACAGGCAGTATTGTTGCCTGGACCGCCTCGGGAGAAACGGAGCTGCTGAAAGCCCCGCGCAACCGGCTTTATAAGATACGCGGAAAAGAGATCGCGATGATCTTCCAGGAACCCATGACTTCGCTTAACCCGGTGATGCGTTGCGGGCACCAGGTAACAGAAGCGATCCTTGCACATGAAAACATCGGCGCAGCAGCCGCAAAGGCGAGGACTTTGCAGCTTTTTAAACAGGTGAAACTTCCCGACCCCGAACGGGTATATCGCAGTTACCCGCACCAGCTCAGCGGTGGACAAAAGCAGCGTGTGATGATTGCCATGGCAATGAGTTGCAAACCAGAGCTGCTGATCTGCGATGAACCTACCACCGCGCTGGACGTTACAGTACAAAAAAGTATTCTCAGCCTGATCCGTGAACTCCAGCAGGAATCAGGCATGGGCGTGATCTTCATCACCCACGACCTGGGCGTAGTGGCGGAAGTAGCGGACCGGGTGATCGTAATGTACAGGGGCAGTATCGTTGAAGAAAACCGCACCACCGATATTTTTAATAATCCGGAACACCCCTACACCCGCGCTTTGCTGGCTTGCCGCCCTGCAAGGCATCGCAAAGGGGAAAGGTTACCGGTGGTAAGCGATTTTATGCAAACGCCGGATGCTGCACAACCTGCAGCCCATAAACCGGCAGTTATAACTGAAAGCGATGTGCCTGCTTTAAAACAACAGGTGCTGGTGAAGGTGGAACATCTTAAAGTATGGTTCCCTACCCGGCGTAATTTTATCGGCAAGACCCTCGCATATACCCGGGCAGTAGATGACGTTAGCTTTGAAGTTTACAGGGGAGAAACACTGGGCCTGGTTGGCGAGTCCGGCTGCGGCAAATCAACCCTTGGCCGTGCGATACTCCAATTGCTGAATGTTACATCCGGGCATGTAATTTATGATGGCCGCGAGATTACCGGAGCCGATACCACGGTGCTGAAACAACTCCGCCGGAAAATGCAGATCGTATTCCAGGATCCATATTCCTCGCTGCACCCGAGAATGACCATCGGGGACGCCATTGCAGAGCCGCTGAAAGTGCACGGGATTGCAGCATCACGACAGCAGCGGAGGCAGGAGGTTATCGGGCTGCTGGAAAAGGTTGGACTTAAAGCAGAACATTATAACCGATATCCGCACGAGTTCAGTGGCGGGCAGCGGCAACGGATCGTGATCGCCAGGGCACTGTCAATGAAACCGGAGTTTATCGTTTGCGATGAAAGTGTTTCGGCGCTTGACGTAAGCGTCCAGGCGCAGGTACTGAACCTGCTGAATGACCTGAAGAAGGAATTTGGCCTCACGCTGATCTTTATCTCCCACGACCTTTCGGTAATACGCTACGTAAGCGACCGGATCGTGGTGATGAACAAAGGCAAAATAGAAGAGACCGGAACCGCTGAAGAAATCTACCAGCGTCCCCGGTCTCCGTATACGCAGAAATTACTCGCCGCCATTCCGCGGCTGCATGATTAATCTTCGTCCCTGTAGTTGTCCATCATCCCGCCGTACATATTGTTGCTTTCGCGGTAAAAATTCATACTGCTGCGTCGCTGTGAGTAGATCAGCCTTTTCAGCTGCTTTTCAAACTGGTCCAGTTCGGGCTCATCAGTGGTGATCTTTTTATCGGTCATCTTCACCAGCACGTCATTGCTGCTGATCTTATCGGGTGATTCGGGCTGGATACCGCTGATGCCGATCTTCCAGTCATCTTCGCGTTTCAGCTTATACCTGAAGAAGTAAACATAACCCTTGTCGTTTTTCACCTGTACCGCTTTTTTGCCGACGAGCTGGATATCGAAAAACTTTTCAAAGTCTTTGTCTTCAAGCAGGAGCGAACGGGCGATGTCTTCCTGTTTGCGCCAGGCTGCCGGGAACAGGTTTTCCTTGCCGGCCTCTTCCAATGCGCGCAGCAGTGAAGCGCGGTACTGGTCTTTTTCGGCTACGGAAAGGAGAATGCTGTCATGTACCGGGTAGTTGTTGCGCAGCATCAGTACCGCGGTATTACTGCGCACCTCCAGATCCTTTGACTGCAGCAGTTTATCGAAGAACTTACGGATTGCCTGGTTTTTCTCATAGAAAGGCATCAGCAACACCGCGTAGTTATCCACGTCAGAACCGCCGCTGCCATAGTCCCGCTCAGCATCCTGCTCTCCTTCCTGCTCTTCCTGGCTTTCCTTTTCCGCCTGTTTAACGTCTGCACTCTGCTGGCGCTTCAGTTCAATCTTGGCGTCGAAATATATATTACTGAAAAAGCTTTCATAGTCTTTCGCTTTCAGGTAGCCGCTGTCCACCAGCGTACGCAGCAGGGACGTTACTTCATATTTGTAATCCTCGATCGACATCAGCTGCAGGACTTCGGGATAGAAATTCCGCGCCAGTTCCAAAGTGTCTTCAAGATAACCGAAGAGATTACCAAGGTCGTAGTCATTATCAAAAACGGGAGGATCCTGCATCAGGTGTTCTTTCAACGAAGCAAAGGCCTCTTTCGTTTTCAGCCTGGCGAGCGAGATCAGCACCGCATTTTGAAAATGCGCGGTATCAGCTGTCTTCTCATACAATCCGTTCAGGTAACTGATCACGTCCTGCACACAACAGGAATCGTCGAGGTAGCCCAGCTCATTGATGAATTTCGCTTTCAGTTCAAAATAATCCTTGTCACCCCATTTCAGGCTGTC
>DASVBM010000089.1:0-3938 GCA_036375835.1 Chitinophagaceae bacterium
TGGAATGATGAAGTGAACACCTTTGACTGGGTGATCGAAACCCTGATCGAGATCTGCGGCCATACGCCGGAACAGGCTGAACAATGCGCCATGCTGATCCATTTTCAGGGAAAATACGCGGTAAAGCAGGGCGACTACGATACCCTTAAGCCAATGTGCGACGCGATCACTGACCGCGGTATTGGCGCCACAATAGAAGTAATGGCAGAATAAAGCCTGCTGAGGCAATAAAACCTACCCTGTGCCGCTCTACGCGCTCGATAATAAAATCTGGTTTCCCCCCGCTGCCGAGGCGATGGACGATGGATTACTGGCTTTCGGTGGTGATCTCTCGGTAGAGCGTTTGCTGCTCGCCTATCGCAATGGCATCTTTCCCTGGTTTGACGGCGGTATTCCCCTGTGGTGGAGCCCGGATCCCCGCTGCGTGATCTATCCCGCGGAGATACACGTGAGCCATAGCATGAAACAACTGCTGAAAAAAAACACGTTTGAGTTGAAGATCAACACCGATTTCAGAAAAGTGATCGAAAACTGCCGGGAAGTTTCCCGCAAAGGTCAGCCGGGAACCTGGATCAGTGATGAAATCATCGAATCTTATTGCAGATTGCACGAGCTGGGATACGCGCAATGTGCGGCGGTATACAGGGATGGTGAGATCATAGGCGGCCTCTATGGCATCAGGCTCCAAAAAGTATTCTGCGGCGAAAGCATGTTCAGTAAGGTGAGTAATGCCAGCAAATATGCATTTATATCTTACGCCAGAGTCCTGGCAGCAGAGGGAGTCGAATTGATCGATTGCCAGATCCCGAATCCGCACCTGGAAAGCCTCGGTGCCAGGATGATTCCCCGGGAGGAATTTCTCGGTTACCTAACCTGCTGATTCACCCGCCTTTTACCTGCCGGTTGAGGTATTCGGTATAGTCCGGCACTTCAGCTTCGTATTCACCATTCATGAACGGGGAGGAAACAATAAAGTCTGCAGTAGCAGGATCATTGGCAATAATCACGTTCCAGGCAACCGCCACCCGCAACAGGGCCTTCACGTCGCTGTCGTGCGGCTGCGCTTCCATAGGGTCCCAGAAAAATATCATTACGTCTATTTTCCCGTCGGCAATACGGGCGCCGAGCTGCTGGTCGCCTCCCAGCGGTCCGCTGTACATTTTTGTTACCGGTTGACCAAGCGATTGTTCAATCAGGTTACCCGTGGTGCCCGTAGCCAGCAGTTCGTGTTGGGCAAGCAGGTCTTTATGCCTCAGCGCCCAGGCAACGAGTGAAGCTTTCTTGTGATCATGGGCAACCAGCGCAATCGATTTTCTTTTCCCGATGATCCGCGTCGTTAATTTCATACCCTGGTTTGTAAAAGCGAATGTACCGAAGAATCAGCGCCTGAACCGGTTCTTCAACGCAGCGAGGGCATCCTCCATACTTGCCGCGGCAGCTGGTTTGGCAGTTGTCTGCCGGCGGCCCTGGTGTTTTCCGGCAGGTCTTTCCGTTGCCTGTTTGATAGACAGCGCTATCCGTTTTCTTGCAGCATCCACTTCCAGAACCTTTACCTGCACCTGCTGATTCAGTTTCAACGCTTCCCCGGGATCACTGATATACTGGTGTGCGATCTCACTTACATGCACCAGTCCATCCTGCTTCACCCCGATGTCCACGAATGCCCCGAAACGGGTGATGTTCGTTACGATCCCCGGCACCACCATTCCTTCTTTCACATCTTCTATCGAATAAATGCCTGCAAACTCAAACTGCTGCACCTCCGGCCGTGGGTCCAGTCCGGGCTTCTTCAGTTCGTTCAGTACATCTTTCACCGTGTGCTCGCCATATTTTTCTGAAACATATCGCCGGTAATCAACCTGGTTGATCAGTGGCAGGTTCCCTATCAGTTCGGTAACTGAAACTTTTTGATCAGCCGCGATCTGCTCAACCAGCGGATAAGCCTCAGGGTGCACGGCGCTTCCGTCCAGTGGGTTTTCCCCATTCCGGATCCGAAGAAATCCTGCGGCCTGTTCAAAAGCCTTTCCACCCAGCCGCGGTACTTCCATCAGTTGTTTCCGTCCGGTAAACCCGCCGACTGTCGCACGGTGACGAATGATGTTTTCAGCCAGTGAAGGACCAATGCCGCTTACATAGGCAAGCAGGTGCCGGCTGGCGGTATTCAGGTTCACCCCTACCTGGTTCACACAGCTCACTACCGTAGCGTCGAGCTTTTCCTTCAGTCGAAACTGGTTCACGTCATGCTGGTACTGCCCGACGCCGATACTTTTCGGATCGATCTTCACCAGTTCTGCAAGCGGGTCCATCAATCTCCTGCCGATGCTCACGGCCCCTCTTACCGTAACATCGTGATCCGGGAATTCTTCCCTTGCGGTTTCTGAGGCAGAATAAACGGATGCGCCATCCTCGTTCACCATAAACACCGGCAGGTCCAGCTTCAGCTTCTTGATGAATTGCTCGGTTTCGCGGCCCGCCGTGCCGTCACCGATCGCGAACACCTGGACCTGGTACTTGTCAACCAGCTTTCTGATGATCTGCTCTGCTTCGTATTGTTTGTTCCCTTCATGGATATAAAAAAGATCGTTGTGCAGCAGCTCGCCCTTTTCGTCCAGGCAAACCACTTTACATCCGGTTCTGTATCCGGGGTCTATCGCCAGTACCCTTTTACTTCCCAGCGGGGAACTCAGTAAAAGCTGGCGTAGATTCTCAGCAAAAACATTGATCGCCTCTTCATCTGCTTTTTGTTTCAGCGCGGTTCTGAATTCCGATTCCAGGCTTGGTTGCAACAGTCTCCGGTAAGCATCACGGATCGCTTTTCTCAACTGGTCGGTACAGGCGTTCTGCCCTTTAACATAGAGCTGTTCAGGTATGTAAAGTGCGTCCTCTTCAACCGGTGCGATCGAGATCCGCAGATAACCCTCAAGAAATCCTCTTAATACCGCGAGTATTCTGTGAGATGGAATCTTATGTATCGGCTCCGAGAAATCGAAATAGTCTTTGTATTTGATGCCTTCGTTTTCCTTATCTGCCAGCACCTTACTCTGCAGGGTTGCCGTGTCTTCGAAAAGCTTGCGGAGTTTAGCTCTCACAGTAGCGTCTTCGTTCACCGTCTCCGCAACAATATCACGCGCGCCCTGTAATGCCTCATCGGCGGATTTCACTTTTTCATTGATGAACTTTTCCGCTTCGCCGGACAGGTCGCAATCCGCTTGCCCGAGTATCAGCAGCGCCAGCGGCTCCAGGCCGTTTTCTTTAGCTACCTGTGCCCTGGTTTTACGCTTCGGCTTGTAGGGAAGATAAATATCCTCCAGTTCCGCAAGGGTGCTTGCTTTATCCAGCTTCTCCTGCAATGCCGGCGTCATCTTCTGCTGCTCCGTAATCGTCTTTTCGATGAAGCTTTTTCTTTCACTGAACTCTTTCAGCGCCTTTGCCTCTTCCTGCACTTGTGCGATCTGCACTTCATCCAGCGCGCCCGTCCTGTCTTTCCGGTAGCGCGCGATGAAGGGAATCGTAGCCCCTTCGGCCAGCAATTCCAGTACCGCCTCCGCCTGCTGTTTCCTGATATTCAGCTTTCCTGCAACCTGCAATGCAAACTCTGTCATAATACCTTAAAAATTGAAAGGCTGCGAATGTAGCTGGCACAGGGGAAAAGAAAAAATCCGTTACGGGCAATTTATTCCAACACCCGCGTTGCGATGATATTCCATTGCTTCTGATCATGTTGGAGCAATGAAAAGTTATCCACTTCAAAATCTGCGTCGAAGTTTTTTTCACGGTATTCTTCCCAGGCTTCCCGGAAGATCCGGTAGTCCAGGTCGCGATAAGCTACGGTGATATGGGGGTGAAATTCGAGCTCTTTATCCGTCAGGGATATCGATGGAAAAAATGACCGGAAACTGTTAACGATATCCCGCTGCATTTGCCGCAAATGTTCGTTC
>DASVBM010000038.1:0-2613 GCA_036375835.1 Chitinophagaceae bacterium
AGCGAAATATCTTCGTTCCGCCCTGAGCCAGCCAGAGATCGACGCGATTCACCAACGCCTCACCATCCTCATGAAAGAACAAAGGCCTTACACGGACCCGGACCTCACCCTCAACCACCTGGCAAAAGCCCTCGGTATCAATCCCAACCACCTTTCCCAGGTGATCAACACCAGGGAACAAAAGAACTTCTACGACCTGGTGAACCAGAAACGGGTGGAGGAATTCATCCGCCTCAGTGCTACCGGGGCCGGCCAGCAATACACCCTGCTTTCGCTGGCTTACGACTGCGGCTTCAACTCCAAGGCCTCCTTCAACCGCAACTTTAAAAAGCACACCGGCCATACTCCTTCGGGTTACCTGAAACAACAACCGGCGCTTCGCGAGGGCTCAAGTCCCATGCAATAGGTCTCAATTCCTGCAACGCACTGGCTGCCAGCGCCGTCACAAGAGGTCTCATCCCTCATCCTGCACCCTTGCTGCGAAAACCGCTTCGGAGTTTTGTGGTTCATTCAAAACTTCAGTTATGAGTACAAAAAACATTTTCATGCTGGCGGTAACCGCCATCGTATTGCTCTCCTGCGCAAAGGAGCGACTGGTACAGGAACCGGGCAACCTGGTACCGAAAACAGTGCAGGAAAACCCGGCGCTGCCATCGATCACGGTAAATGGCGCAAAGCTGCATTCAGAAGCCTATGGTCACCCCGATAGCACGCTGGTGGTATTTATCCATGGCGGGCCGGGATCGGACTACCGCGGCCTGCTGAACGGCAAACAACTGGCCAACCATGGATACCGCGTGGTATTCTACGACCAGCGCGGTTCGGGTCTCTCGCAACGGTTCTCCGCACGCAGCTATACCGATGCCGGGACGGGCGCGCTCGACCTTATGTACGCCGACCTGGCCGGTGTTATCGCCCACTACCGAACTTCACCCGGCCAGAAGGTCTACCTGGTGGGCCATTCCTGGGGCGCTATACTGGCAACGGCTTACGCAGGCAGGTACCCCGGGGCTGTGCAGGGACTGGTTGTAGCCGAACCCGGGGGCCTGAATTGGCCGGATATCCGTTCTTATGTAAAAGCGTCCAGGTCCTTTGGCTTGTGGAGCGAGATGCTGAACGATGTTAGCTACCTCGACCAGTTCCTCACCGCCAGCCAGAACCAGCACCAGGTGTTGGATTACAAACAGGCGATGCTCGCAGCCAGGAACGACATTACCGGTGAAGACAATACGCAGCCCGGTAGTTTCTGGCGGCCCGGCGCGGTGGTCAACGCGGCTTTCTTCAATATCGGAAAGCAATACGAGCCCGACTTCTCCACCGGTATCGGCAACTTTCACCCGCCCGTTCTCTTCCTTTACAGCGAAAGAAACAAGGCCTACCCGCTGTCCTGGGCGCAGAAGATCTCCGCCGCCTATTACCACGTACAGGTGAAGCAGATCAGCGGCACCGGGCATGCGGGGATATTCTCCGACAACCAGGCATGGACTAACTCCACCCTGCCGCTGATACTCGGGTATTTCAGTTCACTTTAAACCATCACATTTCAAAACAGGAATCATGAAAAGCAAGATCATATACAGCCTCCTGGTGTTATTCATTTTAACCAGCGGCCCTGCACAGTCCCAGGCCCTCAACTGGCATACGCTCAAAAAACAAAACAAACATATCCTCAGCGCGCAGGCGGGGTTCGACCATGGTTTCAGCTATGGTGCGTCTTATGCATACCGCCTGAACGATCGCCTCTTCCCTGCTTACATTTCGGTTGATTTTTCCAGTCCGGCCGGAGACCAGGTTTTAGACGATTTCAAATCGCGCATCGGCGGCAGCATCCACTGGCTGCGCTACCGCAACTTCCGTTTCAGCACCAATCTCTATGGCGTGTTCCGCCGTTACCAGAACAGCTTCACCACGCTTTCCAATTTTGGCAGCGACTTCAGCGGAGTGATCGGTTACTACCGCAGGCACTGGTTTGCAGCCGCAGAAACCGGTTTCGACAAAGCGATTGTCACGCATTTCAAACATGCTGCTGCATACAAACAGCAGTACCCCGATGTTGTGGATGGATGGTATGAACCGGCGACCGGTGGAAATTTCTATTACGGGCTGCAGGCAGGCGTTTCGTTTGGCAAACACGATCTCTGGCTGAAAGCAGGCAAAACACTGGTGGAAGATTTCAAAACCAGGCCCACCGTACCGTTCTACGGCCAGCTGGGTTACAACCTGAAGTTTTGAATGCTGCCGTTGATGAGCGCTGATATCCATCTGCGCTTAAGGGTTGCCGGTCGCAGGACCGGCAATCTTCGTTTGGCGGATGGCAGATGGGTGTCAATTCCTGAAATGCAAAACCTGGGTGCGGAGATGATGCGGATTGGGGACAGGATGGGGTTGGGAAATGAGGGAGAGGAGGTTGATGGTGAAAAGTCAAAATGCAAAAGTCAAAAGTAAAAAGTCAAAAGTAAAAAGTCAAAATGCAAAACCTGGATGCGGGGATGATGCAGATTGGGTGACAGGCTGAGGATCCATGGATTGCTGCGGGCTTCGCAGCTGATTTGCCGCCTCAGTATAGCCGAGGCTCAGCGGTTCAATATTGGTCTTCTTACTCATATTCAGCTG